>JBDLWG010000390.1:0-18320 GCA_039804385.1 Bacteroidota bacterium | reverse complement strand
TACCCCAAAATTAGAAAACCCGTGCGAACTCGATTGCCATCCACTGCGCCAAAAGCCATATCATAGCGCAATTCGACGCTCCATTTTTTATAAATCGCACCCATTCCAAACAAAAAACTCTCCTCTGTGGGTCTGTACGACTCATGCCAAGGCGTTTTAATCGTGCCAGTGCGCACATCTTTCAAACTCGTATTATGAGCAATCAGTTTGCCCACACCGAAGCCAGCATTCACAAATAACTTAAACAGACCGTTTTGCGGATATCGATAACGCATCATCGGATTCCAACGAATATAATCTAAATTATATATTTTTTCTGTACCGACATCGTTGGTGGCGGAGGAACTCGAATGATAACTCCGATACATCAGTTCATTGTAGAAATACAGCTGTTGTTCGGTCTTAGGAATCAGTAAACTTAAAGATACGCCCAAAGTCGGCATATAGGAATTTGAAAAATTATCAGCCGTTTGCGCACCATTGAAATAAAAAATAGGGCGCGCCATACTCAAACCCGTTAACACATTGATTTCCAAATTGTTAGGATTTTCCTCATACACAAAACTCGGTGCTGCGGCACTGCCATCTGGATTTTTGGCTTTGCGCGAATTACAAAATTTATTGTATTTTTTAAAAACATAGACCAATGATTCAAGTTTATACGTAATTTCACTCAAATCATTTTTGAGAATATCATTGCAATCAAACATTTCTTTTGCCAATTGTCGGCGAAAACGCTCGTGCATAATCACTTGCTTTTTGGAAGCATCGGTGTAATACATTTTATTGACAAATTCTTCCGCCTTGCCTTCTTCGCGCTCAAAGAAAAAGTGTAATTTGCCTTTTTCGTCGTTCAACGATAGCAAACTCAACCGTTGTCCGCGCACGCAAAGGGTTAGAAAGACGGTATCTTGCATCCAAAGCGACTCCGCCGTCTGGTCTAATTCGCCCAACTTATAAGGCGAAATATCGGTTTGCACCGCCCGCGATACGAAAATAAACGCTTGGTCAGGCGTTTTGAATCCAAATTCTTGGATATCATGTACGCCATAAAAAGTGTTTTTCGATTGCGAAAGTGTTTTTTTGAATGTAATTTGGCGGGGATTGACCACCCATGAACGGTCGTCAATAAACCCTTTTATCTTCTCACCTACATTGTTTAGGATGTATCCTTCTCGATAGTTTGTTTGAGCTGTTAGGTGGAAAATAGTTAAAAAAATGCAAAGTAAAAAGTTTGTAATTTTAATCATCTTTAAATATTTTAAATACGATTTGCAAAAATATTCAAAAATTTGATTGTCACAAAGTTAAAAAATGTTTTTTTAATGTTTTTTATGTTAACGATATTCAAATGATTATTAAATGGGGCATGATTTTTTCATACCATTCTGTTTTCGCTATTTTTACTACCCTTTTTAGGGTATTTTAATCGTAATTATATTGTTATAATCTTGTTTTTGGAAAATTGTTTTTTGCGCAAAAAATAAAAATTTGAATTTATTGAATTTATACGTATATGATTTTGTTTTAATAAAAAAGGAAAGCTAAAAAAAATACAGTTCAAAATTGAACTGTATTTTTTTCAAGTAAATCATTCACTTCATTAATTTATGACACAACAAGTTTTTCATTTTTTATATAGGATAAAAATAATTTCAACCCTTCTTTTTTCGCCGTATCCAAATGATAAGAGATATTATGCGTGTAATAATAATTCAAATTAAAATCAGGATGCGGGCTTGGCAACAAATACGTTAATTGTGGAATGTGTTCAATCCCATTTTTCAAGGCTTGATTAAATTGTTGCAAAAAACGCGTCCCCAAAGGTTTGCAACTCACCCAAGCCGCAAAGACAAAAGGCAATTGCGTCATTTCCGTCCAAGCAGCCCCCAAATCATACACGTAAGGATATTGTTTTTCCAACCCAATCGCTCTGTCGCCAATGATAAGGGCTGCGGTGGTGCCTACAATTTTTTGTTCATAACCTGCGCTACTTGGCAAGAGTAAAGGATTGATTTTCCAATAATTGCGCAATAAAATTTTTAATAATTCAACTGAAGTCCGCGAATGATAATCCAAATAAATAGACTCAATCTCATCGATTGGCACTTGGCTAAACACACAAACCGTTGCCACCGCGCCCACCGAACCAATGCAAAAATCAGAAATAAGTTGTGCATTTTTCAAATGAGGCAAGATAGCAACAGGCACTAAACCGACATCCGCCGCGCCTGACCGCAATTTTTCCGCACAAATAGACGGAATATCTAAACTCAAATCAATACTTTTTTCAATGGGATGTTGCAAAATCCCATATAGTAACGGTTTGGTATTGAGGTAACTCACTGCCGTTATTTTTATTTTATCCATATGTAAAGTTGATTTAAATCAATGATTACCAATCATTTGTCCTAAATGGCGTGTATCATTCTCAATTTCAAACATAAATTCTCCATCCAAATAATGTACTTTGTATAAACACGTATTTTGATGTTTATAACTTTTCATCTCATGCAATGCCAATCCATTCAAAATCGTCATCATACAAACCATCGTGCGCCCATGTGTGCAAACCAATACATTTTGGTAAGGCATGGTTTTCAACATATCAATAAATTTTAAAATACGGTTTGCCAATTCCTGCAAACTTTCGCCGCCTTCCAATCGCGCCTCTGCATTGCCCGACTCCCATGCCGTCATCAGTTCCACATATTGCGCCGTCATCCAATCGGCACGCGGCTGTCCTTCATGAATGCCCCAACCAATTTCATTAATCAACGGCGTTTTTACATGCGGCATCTTTTCGCTCAAAAAAGGAGCTGTTGTTTGTTGCGTCCGTTTCAAATCGGACGTAATCACCGCATCAAATTGTACATTTTTATAATATTCATAAAATAAACGGGCTTGTTTGCGCCCTTTGGCATTCAATTCGGAATCAATACCACTGCCTTGCACAATCCCTTGACGATTCAAATCGGTTTCGCCATGCCGAATAAAGTAAATAGTCATATTTTCAGTATCTAATTTTTTTGTACGCATGGTAGTCGCGAAATTTATTTCCCAACTACGATGCTTGTATAACGGGCAATTCCAAATAGCCCCGAAAGGTTTTATCTTCTTCAAATTCAACGCCTTCAAAATCTTTCACGACGTTATAGAGCGTGTCGCGTTCTATCGGGCGGCGACCCACTTGCCGAATCATCCGCACCAAATCTTGGGTCGAAAGCGATGGATTTTGTTCTTCACTGCCCGCCATCGAATAAATTTTGGTCGTATCGTCAATCGTTCCATCCAAATCATCAACTCCAAAAGCCAATAAAAGTTGAGCCGTAGCGCGTCCAATCATGGGCCAATAGGCTTTCAGATGGTCAAAATTATCCAAATAAATCCGAGAAATAGCATAATTTTTCAAATCTTCTATCGTCGAAACTTCGGGTAAATGGGATAATTGATTGTCTTTATTGCGAAATTTCAAAGGTATAAACGTTTGAAAACCATTGGTTTTGTCTTGCAATTGGCGCAATTTTTCCATATGGTCAATGCGATGATGGTATTTTTCAATATGTCCATATAACATCGTCGCATTCGAGCGCATCCCCAATTCATGCCAAATTTCATGAATCCGCAACCATTGTTCCCCAGAACATTTGCCACCTGCAATCTGGTCGCGCACGTCCGCCGCAAAAATTTCCGCACCACCGCCCGGCAACGAATCTACACCTGATGCTTTGACCATTTCCATGCCTTTTTCATAAGACACTTTTGCTTTTTTGAATATATAATGGTATTCGACAGGCGTTAACGCCTTGATATGCAATTCGGGGCGATGCGCTTTAATGCGCCGAAAAAGTTCCAAATAAAATTTCAAATCATATTGGGGCAAAACGCCGCCCACCAGATGCACTTCCGTCACAGGTTGACCATCATATTTGTGGATGAGTGCCATCATTTCATCCATCGTATAAGCCCAACCTTCCTGCTTTTGTTTAATCAATCGAGAATAGGAGCAAAAAGTACATGTATAAACACATAAATTGGTGGGTTCTACATGAAAGTTTTTATTAAAATACGTATTATCACCCTGTTTGCGCTCGCGGACGAAATTGGCTAACGTACCGAGATAACCCAATTCGCCATGTTCAAAAAGGTATAAACCTTCTGTTTCTGTAATGCGTTCACCTGCATAGACTTTTTGCGCAATTTGACGCGCTCTTTCAGGTAAATCTTTGTCTGTCAATAAGATATGAATATCGTTTTTCATAGAACAATTGTTTGTGATGACATTTAGAATTAGGTTGCGCACCGATTGCTTTAAGTCCTAAAAATAAGTAGGGAAAAGTTACGCCGCCAGAATGGGCTCCCTCTGGAAGGACTTTTTCCTTACTTAGATACGTTCACAACAAACTTTCTAAACTTTCAGTTCAAAATGAAAGTTCTTTTTTATGATTTAATTTTTTTTGAAATCATTTTCCTTTATCTTTGTGATTCTAAATCGTTAATAACAAAATTATTTGTTTTAAATAGCTGAAAAAAATGATAACTGCAACCCTTTCTGCGCCCGTTCTCACACCTGAAGCGGAAAAAAGACTTCAAGATTTTAATACTTCTTGGAAAATGCGCCTTTGGATGTTCCGACAATTGCCTGCGGCTTGGTTCATGGGCATTAAAATTAAAAACATGACTTGGCAAAATGCCGAAATTACGTTGCCTTATGGCTGGCGTTCTCAAAATCCGTATCAGAGCATTTATTTTGCGGCGCAATGTGCGGCGGCGGAAATGTCCACAGGCATTTTGGCGACTTTGGCATGTGAAGGGCGGGGCAAAATATCCATGTTGGTTTCCAATATTGAGGTTGATTTTACGAAAAAAGCGACGCAATTGACCACTTTTCGGTGTGAAGATGGCGAAAAAGCGTTTGAAATCGTCCAAAAAGCCGTCGAAACAGGCAAACCACAACAATTGACAATGGTTTCTGTTGGAAAACAATTGAGTGGTGAAATTGTTTCTGTTATGAAAATCACTTGGTCTTTCAAACATAAACCGTAAATTAATATAAGTAGTCGCGTCATAATAAACTATCAAAAAAAACCTCGCCGCCGTCGGCGCGCCAACGTCGGCGAGGTTGCAACCTCGCCGACGTTAATATATCGAATATATTTATTATAAATTAGTTACAAAATAATGCGCATCATCACTTATAATGTCAATGGCATTCGAGCCGCTATCAAAAAAGATTTTTATGGCTGGTTAGCTGCCGCGAATCCTGATATTTTATGCCTGCAAGAAGTCAAAGCCATGCAAAACGAAGTCGATTTAGCACCGCTTTATGCACTTGGTTACACGCATGTTGCTTGGTTTCCTGCAGTCAAAAAAGGATATAGTGGCACCGCTACTTTTTCTAAAATCGCTCCAAATCAAACGATTACAGGTATCGGAATCGCGCAATATGATGATGAAGGACGTGTTTTGCGCACTGATTATGGCGATTGGACTTTGTTGAATTGTTATTTTCCATCGGGTACGAGTGGCGAGGTGCGTCAAGCGGTTAAAATTGAATTTTTAAACGATTTTTTTGATTATGTGCAAGTTTTAAAACAAAAACGACCGCGTTTAATTGTAGTGGGTGATTACAACATCGCGCATCAAGAAATAGATTTACATAATCCTGCGAGCAATCAAAATACGCCTGGTTTCACGCCCGAAGAACGCGCTTGGATGCGTCAATTTTTGCAATCGGGTTGGACGGACGCTTTTCGACATCAACATCCTGCACTGCAAGCATACAGTTGGTGGTCTTATCGATTTGAATCGCGGGCTAAAAATAAAGGCTGGCGCATTGATTATCAATGTGTTACGAATCCTTTACAACCATTGATTCAGCATGTTGAGCTTTTGCAAACGGCGGTGCATTCAGACCATTGCCCCGTTTTAATGGACATTGATTTAAAATAAAAAAAACGGGTGTATCCTAAATTTCCCGATACTATGCCCTTTATATACTTTGCATCGGGTGGTTTTGGAATACAATGGATGTACGGATGCCACGGATTTTCACGGATCCGTACGGATTTATTGGAATAGAAGCTCGAAAATCAAGCAACAGCTCCAAAAATCCGTACCGATCCGTGAAAATCCGTGACATCCGTACATCCATGGTATCCCGAAAACCTCATGCGCAAAGTATATACCCAAATTATTATTATGAAAATTCAACTTTTCGCGGTTATCGGCAGTTTTTTCTTCAAATTTTTGGGTTGCGGCGCACAGCCGCCTCTGAATCGCGCTCATTGCACGAATCCTGCATTTGACAAGCATGTGGCTTTTTATTTGAGTTTTACGATACCAACGATGGACCCAACTGAGTTAAAAAAGCTACTGCCGCAAACCGTTTTATTGGACGCAAGAGAAAAAAAAGAATATGAAATCAGCCATATTCCAAATGCAACACATTGTGGATATGACCAATTTGATATTACAAAATGGAATCATTTACCCAGAAATCAGCCGATTGTGGTGTATTGTTCCATCGGATATCGAAGCGAAAAAATCGCAGAAAAATTAAAAAAAGCGGGCTTTTCAAAAGTGCATAACCTTTACGGCAGCATTTTTGAATGGGTGAATCAAGGCAATGCCGTTATTGATGCGCAGGGAAAACCCACCCGAAAAGTCCATGCGTACAATTCATCTTGGAGCAAATGGATTGATGCCGACAAAGCAGAGCGCGTTTGGTAAGTTTTCAAAATCTTATCATTTTGTTAAATTTTATACAATGTTGATTTTCAAATATTTGTAAAAACTTCTAAATCAAATTTTTACAATTAAACCGAAAAAAAATGTAAATTAGAGTCCAAATATCCTGTCACAAAATGCCTTAAAAAAGCGTTCTTTGTGCGAGATTTGATTCTAACAAGAAAAAGTCTATAACTTATTAATAACCTTAACCTTATTCTAAACCTCTTTCTTTTAAAGTTATGAGAAATCCACACATCCTCCGTATTGCTGCTGGCATGCTTGCAATCACTACTTTGTTGACGACCTCTTGTAAGGACGAAACAACAGTCGCTGTTCCTGTGTATGCAAAAGCGCAATTTGTGCATGTTGCACCAGAAGCACCAGGCGTGATTGCGTCTGTTGATGGCAAAAATATCAACACTGATTCGTTGAAATATTTGCAATATATCAACTATGTTGATGTTGATGTCACGGCGGCGGGCAAACGTACCATCAAATTGGATAGCAAAACGGGTAATGTTACGACTGATTCACTCGCAATGAATAAAGACGTATATTATTCTTTCTACGCGTACTCGGACACAGGTGCGGCGAAAAAAACACGGGTTCAAGTAGCTCCTGATGATTTGGCGGTTCCTGCGGCAGGAAAAGCGAAACTTCGGATTGCGCATTTTGTATCTGATGCGACAGCGAAAATTGACGTAGAAGCGGCTTTACCTGGTCAAATAGCGACAACAAGAAATGATTTTTCCGCACTTCAATTCAAAAATATCAGTAATTTCGTAGAATTAGCGGCAGGTAGTTATGATTTGAAAGTGAAATTGGCGGGTACAACTCAATTGGTTTTCACGATTCCAAGCACTACATTTGAAGCAGGCAAAAGCTATACGTTGGTAGCACGCGGTTATATGCAAAAAGCGAATGCATCTGGCGTATTCGTTATTAACAACAAATAGTTGAAGGTTGACAAGGTTTGCACCGTGTTTTTTTCGGAAAATGGGGTGCAAATCTATGTTGAAATCGTTCCATACACAGATGAGTTTGAAATATATCGTAGCCTTTCCTGTTCATGGGAAGGCTTTTTTTGCTTTAATCGAAAAAGTTTCCTAAACTTAACTTATTTTTGCCGCATCGAATTGTGCATTATTGCCTCATCTATTTTGGATTATTTGTTTATTTGAAATGAAAATTCTCCAACTCTGCAAAAAATTTCCATACCCGTTGAAAGACGGCGAATCGGTTGCCGTCACGCAACTTGCCAAAGCCTTGCAAGAGTTGGGCGCGGAAGTCACGTTATTGACGATGAATACGAGCAAGCATCCTGTGGATATGGATACCTTGCCCAAATCGTTTCGAGGTATCTATGAAGCGATTTATGAAGTGCCTGTTTTCAATCATATTACGATTTGGGGTGCTTTTAAAAATTTATTTGAAAAAGAATCTTATCATATAACTCGTTTTATTTCAAATGATTATGAACAAAAATTGATTCAAATCCTTCAAAATCATGTTTTTGATATTATTCAATTAGAAATGATTCATTTAGCTCCTTATATTCCTGTTATTAGAAAATATTCTAATGCCAAAATTGTTTGTCGGGCGCATAATGTGGAACATGAGATTTGGAAACGAGTGGCAGATATTACTAAAAATCCGATTAAGAAAACGTATTTGCGTTGGCTGACGGGCAAATTGCGGCGTTTTGAGATTGAAAAATTGGCTTTATACGATGCTTTATTGCCGATAACGGAACGCGATGGACGCATTTTTCGCTTGTTGGGGTATCGCGGACCGATGTTGCCTACGCCTGTGGGCATGGACCGTCGGCGATTTGTGATGCCGCCTTTGTCGATGAATGGGCATTTATCGCTTGGTTTTATTGGTTCGTTGGACTGGACTCCGAATATTGAAGGGTTAAAATGGTTTTTAGAACACGTTTGGGGTCCGTTTTTAGGCGATAAATCGCCCTTTAAATTGCATATTGCGGGGCGAAACGCGCCTGATTGGTTATTAAAACTAAATGTTGATAATGTCAAAGTGCATGGCGAAGTGGCGGACGCACATCAATTCACCGCGCAACATCCTGTGATGATAGTGCCGTTGTTTTCGGGGAGTGGGATTCGGGTCAAGATTTTGGAAAGTATGATGTTGGGTCGCGTCGTGATTACAACCCGAATTGGGATGGAAGGGATTCCTGCGCGAGATGGCGAATCGGTGTTGATAGCGAATACGGCGGCTGAATTTACCGAAAAAATCCGTTTTTGCCGTCAAAATGCTGAAAAAATGGCTGAAATCGGAGCAGCAGCGCGAAAATTGATGCTTCAAGAGTTTGATAATTTGACGATTGCCGCCCGCGTTTTGGATTTTTATGATAATTTAAATCTGAAAAACGAAAAGTTGAAAATATTGTGATTATTATAGTAATTGGTTTAAGCATCCTTTGTGCAGTGGGAGTACTGCATTCGTATCTATTTTTTCCGTTATGGGCGAAACGGCGTTCACAAGGGCGCGTTTTTAATCAAATTTGTTTTGAAAAAACCGATGATTTGCCCATCGTAACCGTCATCATGTCCGTTTTCAATGAAGAAAAAGTCATTGTGGACAAATTAAATTCGCTCCTACACGTTGATTACCCAAAGGAAAAATGGCATTGGCGGATTGGTTCCGATGGTTCATCGGATGCGACAAATCGTTTAATTGAACATTTTAAGAATACGTATCCTACTGAAAATATCCATTTTACGCCCTTTCCCAATCGACGCGGCAAACCACCGGTCTTGAACGATTTGGTGCAACAAGCCATTGGACAATGGGGTGCAAACCCTAATCATATCCTGCTCTTGACAGATGCGAATGTTTTATTGAATCAAAACACCGTATTTCAATTAGTTAAACATTTTAAAAATAAAAATATTTTGCTCATGGATGCCAATATGATACCTGTTGGCATGCAATCGGATGGCATCAGCACTTCCGAACATCAATATTTGCGTTCCGAAGTACTGTTGAAATATCGGGAAGGAGTGGTTTGGGGGCAGATGATGGGTCCATTTGGCGGTTGTTACGCGCTTCGGTCGGATGCTTTTTCGCCTGTGCCGCCCAATTATTTGGTGGACGATTTTTATATCGCCATGCGTGCTTTGGAAAAAGGTGGACAAGCGGGGATTGAATTGGAAGCGCATTGTTATGAAAGCGTTTCGCACGATATACGAGAAGAATACCGCCGAAAACGGCGCATTTCTTCAGGCAATTTTCAAAATTTAAATACGTTTATGCCTATTTTATTGAAATTCAATATATTATCCTTTTTATTTTTTTCGCATAAAGTATTGCGGTGGATAACGCCTTTTTTGATTTTATTAGGATGGGGAGCGAGTGGCGTTTTAGCTTGGAAAGGCTTTAAACTGTATCAAATCTTATTTTGGGGATGCAGTATCGTTTTGATAGGGTTGCCTCTTTTGGATTTATTATTACAAAAAATAAATTATAATTCGCGTATTTTGAGAGGAATACGCTATTTAATTTGGATGAATGTTGCTTTATTAGAAGGCTTTTTCAAATATGTATCAGGCATCAAAAGCAATATTTGGCAACCAACGAAACGCACTTAACGCAAATTTCATTTATGATTTTAATTAAAAATATAAAAGCCTTATTACAAGTGCGCCCTGCTTTGAATGCTACACCTTTGGCAGGTTTGGAACAATCGTTTCTGCCCATCCTCGAAAATGCTTTTTTGTTGATTGAAAAAGATAGAATTGCTGATTTTGGCGAAATGAGTCGCTGTCCACTTCGGGCGGATGTGGAAATTGACGCTTTTGGGCGGATGTTGTTGCCTGCTTGGTGCGATTCACATACGCATATTGTGTATGCGGCGGCGCGGGAAGAGGAATTTGTGCAACGGATTCAAGGCGTGAGTTACGAAATGATAGCGGCAAAAGGCGGTGGCATCTTAAATTCTGCCCGCCGATTGCAAAATAAATCCGAAAGTGAATTGTTAACAGGAGCGATTCAACGAGTAGAAGAAGCACGGGCATTAGGAACGGGCGCGATGGAAATCAAAAGTGGGTATGGCTTGACCTTGGAAAGTGAGTTGAAAATGTTGCGTGTGATTCGACGCTTGAAAAGTTTAACAGATGTGACGATTAAAGCGACTTTTCTGGGCGCACATGCCGTTCCATTAGAATATAAACAACGTCGAAATGAGTATATCTCGTTGATTATCAATAAGATGTTGCCCATCATTGCGGCAGAAAACTTGGCAGATTATATAGATGTGTTTTGTGAAAAAATGGCTTTTTCGGTTGCCGAAACGGAAAATATTTTGGAAGCCGGTGCGAAATATGGTTTGAAACCCAAGATTCACACCAATCAATTCAACTCCATGGGCGGTATCGAAGCGGCGGTCAAATATGGCGCAATTTCGGTGGATCATTTGGAAGTTTTGAATGAAAAAGAGATGATTTTGCTCAGAAATCATAAAACCATTGCGACTTTATTGCCTACCGCGCCTTTTTTCCTCAATGATGTGCATACGCCGCCCGCCCGCCAATTGATGAATAAAAGCATCCCAGTCGCACTGGCGACCGATTGTAATCCGGGTACATCTCCTTCTATATCAATGCCTTTTGTATGGTCATTAGCTTGTATTCGATTGCGGATGACTCCCGAAGAAGGGCTGAATGCGTTGACTTGGAATGGCGCGTGTGCGATGGAAGTGCAAAATGACTTAGGCTGCATCGCCAAAGGCAAAATCGCGAATTTGATTTTGACCAAACCCGTGCCTTCTATGGCATATTTGCCGTATGCGTTTGGGACGAATTGGATTGAAAAAACGATTTTGAAAGGCAATATTCATTAAAACAAATTTGTAAAAAACGAATTGGGCGCAAGTTTCAACCTTGCGCCCAATTCGTTTTTTACAAATTTGTTTTAATTTAAAAACGCATCACCCATCCTATTCCATCCCTTGTTGGCTCTATTTGCAAGGTTTTTTGTTGAAAAGAAGTGGTTTTAAGCCCTTCATTATACAAATCGACCGCTTGGGAAGCCTTTCGCATGGATCCAAGTGAGATAGGAATCGCAACGCCAATCAAGGCAGCACCCGCAGCTACCATTCCCCAATTGGGTTTATCACCGCCTACCATCTCTGGAATATTCCAACCAATCAAGGCACCGCCAAGACTACTCACAACAGTTGTAAGGTAATCCTGCTTTTTTGCAGCCCGAATTAAGGCATGCGCCGCAGGATTCGGCTCCATAATGGAAGCCAATTCCCGAATGCTCAACTCTTTTCCATTTTGATTAAAATTGTAACCGCCGAAAGCTGGCTTGATTTCAATTTTTTGAGCGTTACAATAGGCGGACAGCGCGATAGAAAAGCAGCATGTCCAAAGAAAATGTTTAATCATATTCGTATTAATTTAGCTTTGTCTGCAAATATAATTGTTTTTTGAATAGGTACTTAAATCTTTTCTGAACTTTTTTCTTGTAAATCGTACAATATTCATAGTTTTGCACACCGTTTAATACGGGGGAAATTTATTTTTTGCAAATTATTATCAACAAAATCAATATGACGGACTTCAAATCGCTTATCGATACCGACAAATTGCCGCAACATGTCGCGATTATCATGGACGGGAACGGACGATGGGCTAAATCCAAAGGTAAAAATCGGATATTTGGGCATAAACAGGGTGTTCAAACCGTCCGCGACATCACCGAAACGGCGGCGGAATTGGGCATTAAGTACCTCACGCTTTACACGTTTTCCACTGAAAATTGGAATCGCCCTGCGATTGAGGTCAACGCACTGATGGCACTTTTGATTGACACGGTGCGCACAGAAATCGCTACATTGAATAAAAACAATATAAAATTGCGTATTATTGGCGATTTGGAAAATTTACCTTCAATGCCGCGCAAAGCCATGAAAGAAGGTTTGGAAGCAACCAAAAATAATACGCGCATGACATTGGTTTTGGCATTGAATTATGGTTCAAAATGGGAAATTTTGAGAGGCGTGCGTCAATTAGCTGAAAAAGCGGCGCAAGGTTTGATTCGTCCTGAAGATATTACCGATAAAATGTTTGAATCTGAATTGAGTACGGCGGGCATTCCTGACCCTGAATTGGTGATTCGGACGAGTGGTGAAACGCGATTGAGTAATTTTCTATTGTGGCAAGCGGCTTATTCGGAATTTTATTTCACTAAAACCTTCTGGCCCGATTTTGAAAAAGATGAGTTTTACAAAGCCATTGCAGGATACCAAAATAAAGAACGGCGTTTTGGAAAAACAGGTGAACAAGTTGCGTAACCTCCACAATCTTTGAAACACATAGGACACATAGGGTGATATAGGACACATAGGGGCTAAACGAAAATAGAAAAAGTAGCCCCTATGTGTCCTATATCACCCTATGTATCCTATATGTTTTAATACCGAATGCCCCAAAAAGGAAATGCTTCTTCTTTTCGTTTTTCCAAAATATATGTTTTTACTAAATTCCGATACGCTTCATTTTTAATTTTCTTACTTTTAATCTTTTTAGGCAAATCTAATTCGGTGGTTAGCTTTTTTAAAATAATTTTATTTGCCGTGATGTTCATTGCGCCATCATTGATATCGACCTCCAAAATCATACCTGGCAAACCCGAAAATTGGTCGGGTCCCGCCTTGATAGGTATATCTTGCGCAAACCAAGCCACCATTTTTTGATTTTTCAACGTGTCTTCAGTCACGGCTTTCATGCAAATATGCCCTGCCACTTCCTTCAAATCGTTTTGAATTTTCCACTCAATCGGTTGAATTTCATCTTCGATTAAGTAGTTTTTGCCCAAATGTTCGATTGCATCGGTCATCGTATTTTTATCAAAATCGCGTTTCATAAAAAACAATTCTTTGCGCCATGAGTAATTATCATCGGCATTCGGCTCGGCACTTTCTTCCGATGCTTCATATTTGCTGACGGTCGGCGTGAAATAAAGATTGTTATAGGCTTTCCACTCCGAGCGACTGCCCCACATGTAAGCGACCCGTTCTTTTTGCTGTTTGCTAATGTACGGAACCGCCGCCAATTTTTTCGTCCAATTTTGAACAACCAAATATTGCACCATGCCTTCAAAACTTTGTTGCGCATTTGCAATTATTGGCAAAATAAAAAGAATAAAAAAGATTGTTTTTTTCATAAAAAAATTTATTTTGATTTTTTTGGCAATTTGGGTGTGGGTGATGGATGTACGGATTTCACGGATTTTCACAGGATTTTTACGGATTGATGTTCAAAAAAATCCGTAAAAATCTTGTGAAAATCCGTGAAATCCGTACATCCATCACCCACACAAGAATCTTATTTTTTAAAAACTCATGCCATTTTTCTTTAATTTATCATCATGTCCTTTCATGTTATAAGTCAAACTCAACATAAAATAACGCGCTAAAGTCTGTGCAGTCGTTTGAATCACATAATTTTGCGTACCATTTTGCCTAATGCTCAACGTCCGATTCAACAAATCAAAGGCAGCTAAACGCATTTCGATTTTATTTTCTTTCATAAACAAGCGTCGAACCGATAGATTCCAAATTGGAATTTTTTGGTTGAAACCAAATCGTTCATTTTGGAAACTTGCGTAATTAAAATTGGATTCCAAATACATTTTCGGAATAAAATTCCATTTCACAGACGCATCCACCGAATGATTCCGAATTTTCTGATTCTGTTCTTTCTGAATCGAATATTCAATATTCGTCATACGCACATTGCCGCGAACACTCAAAATCAATTTTGAATCGGGTGTGAAATTCAAACTCATGCCTACATCACCCCCATTCGTATAAGTTTCATTTTGAATGCGATTGACTAAGGAAGGTGTGTTGCTAAAATCCAAATTACCATTACCTGTTACGGTCAATTTTGTTTTAATAATGGGATAATTAATCCAAAACCAACTACTGATTTGTTGCCCGCCAGCCCTATTTTCGGGACGCGTTGTCGTTCTAATCCCAATTTTATCAATACTTTCAATCGTTTGTGCGTATATAATTTGGTTATCTAACTTTTGATACTCTACATTGATATTAAAATTGGCGAAATTGGAAGGATTCCAATAATTAAAATCAAGGCTGACTTGATGACTGCGCTCAGGTTGCAAATTCGGATTGCCTTCTGCCCGAAAAGCAGGATTATTCACATTCGGCACAGGTTGCAAATCGTTTAATTCTGGTTCTTTGACGTTGTAACCATAACTAAAACCCACATATTTGTGATTCGGCAACTCAATATTAGCAGTAACATTCGGCGAAAAATTGATATATGTATTCTGAATGGGAGCCGTCAATAAAGGCAAATTGCGGTCAATCGAATAGGAACCATTTAAATTCAACTGTTGCACCGCCAAACCGCTTGTAATATTCACGCCCTGATGCGAATATCGAAGGCTCGAACCCAAGCGATTATATAAAACTTTATTGTCATAAAAAACACTCAATGGGTCAATCCGTTCATTATTGCGTTCAGGATTTTTGACTTGACGGCGCACTTCATTCTGTGCCTGACTGAGGTTGTAAAAACTTTCCCAAAACCACTTTTTGGACAAGGATTCGGTGAATAAAACACTGGATTTCAATTGATTAGCCGTATTTTCATTTGTATTGAGTTGTCGAACTTGTTCGGTAAAAGTGGTTGCTTGAAAAAAGCGATTGATAGAAAAAAGCTGTTCCGTACCATCCGAAAGACTCTTGTTATAACCGCCACTCACCGCCAAAGAACGCCCTTTCTTTTTGAAACGATGCCGAAAAATCGCCGTACTCGACAAACGATAGCTCTTTAAATTTTCTTGATTATCCAGATTTAACGCATTGGTTGGCATCGTTTTGGCAAAAAGTTGATTTTGAATATCATGTGAATTAGCATGGCTAAAACGCAGATTTCCTTTGATAATCAATACATTAGTGGAATCAAACTCGCGTTCAAAACGAGTGGATATATTATGATTACTTCTAAAATCAGCTTGTTGAAGCGTGTCCAAACTCAAAAAACTACTATCTTTCAAAAAGGTTTGTCGGCGCGAAGTTTGGTTGAGGTTCAATTGCGTTTGATTGAAAAAATAGCTTGAATTTAATTTTGTTTTTTTATCATCAAAATTATAATTCAAACCTGCACCACCATTTTTGGTAAAACCGCGCCCATCAAAATTGTTAAATGGAATATCATCCTCCATCCTGTAAAAGCGGCGCGGGCCACTGCTGAACCCAAAATCGCCATTATCTTCGTTGTTAAACGTGTTTTGACCTTTAAATTCGCCATAATCTTCCCAATTGATCCCCGTTTGATTGATATTATTGCCAAAACCCAAAATTGAAAATTGCTCTTTGGCGTTAAAACGGTTGTAATTACCTCGAGCTGCCCATCGATTGGAGGTGCCGATTGCGCCCGTGAGTTTCCCAAACGAGCCTTTTTTAAATTCCTCTTTCAACTCCAAATTCATGGCTTTTTCTTTTTTGCCATCCTCTACGCCCGTTAATTTGGCTTGTTCGGATTTTTCGTTAAACACCTGAACTTTGGAAATCGTGTGTGCATCCAATGTTTTAGTGGCTGATTTGGGGTCGCTGCCAAAGAATGTTTTGCCATCCACATATACTTTTTTGACATCTTTGCCTTGTGCTTTGATGTTGCCATCCGCATCAACATCAATTCCGGGCAACCGACGCAACAAATCTTCGACGCTCGAACCGGGCGGTACTTTAAACGACGACGCATTATACTCAATCGTGTCGCCGCGAATCGAAAGCGGTGCTTTGGCGGTTTTAATCACCACTTCGAGCAACTCCTTCGTAATCGGTTTAATTTTAATGTGATTCAAATCATGGACTTCCGATGTGGACGCAGGCAACAATTGTTGATAGGGCAAATACGACACATAAGAAACTTTCAACAAATAAGCGATATTTTTCACGTTTTTGAATGAAAACGCGCCTTTATCGCTGCTTTGCGCGAACTGAATCAGCGCGGAATCTTTGGGATTCAACAACATGACCATCGCAAACGGCAATTCAGTGCCAAAAGTATCTTGTACGATACCTTGAATCGTGGTTTTGGATGGATTTTGAGCAAAAGCAAATGTGCTTATTAAAAGAAAAATGGCAAGTGCTTTTAATTTCTTCATACACAAATAATGTAAAATTGGTTTTGATAAATGAATCTAAGTTGTGCGTATTGATTATGTAGCCTATTTTTTTAATTCCTCTCTTACGATTTGGTCAAAATTTTCTTTGGTAATGCCCGATATTTCTTTGAGTTTTGTGTAAAATGAAGCATCCGTTTTCCCACAACCAATCAATTGTAGGACTTTCTCAAAGCCATATGCTTTATCTATTTTCCGCATCAGCACGGCTGCAATAGGATATTTTATGGGAATGGGGTACTTCAAAATTATATTTTTTTCAAAAACCTCTAACAAGGAAACCTTGGGATTCGCATGGGCATAATCTATTAAATATTGAAAAACTTGTTTACTACTTTCGCCCCAGAAATCCGTTGTATAGATATTATAACCTTCCTCTGCCGTCCAATTTTCAAGGCTATCGGCTATCGTTAAACCAAAGTACGCATGAGTTAAATCATGTTTATATTGGTCTGCATTCGTGCCTGCTATGAATCTTTTATTTACTTTGTCAAACCAACCAGAACGCACGTCTCCATTAATATTCAAGTCATAATCAATGCCAAATACATTATAGGCTTGTTGTATATCTTTGCATTTATAAAATTTAAATTGAAAAGGTTTTACATTTAGTTTTTTCGCTAAAGTGGTATTATAATTTTCAAAATCCTGAGCAATTTGGGGATTAAAATCATTTTCGTAAAAAAATTCGATATTGCCTATTTGGGTTGATTTCCAATTTTTTGTATTCATTTCAAAAGGAGCAAAGAATTGAAACCATTCTTTTTCGGGTTTTGCAATCATCGAAACGCCTAATTTTTGTATAATTTCTTTTTCGGGCGTAATCCCATAATAGGCGAGTGAAACTTTATAAGATTTATCGGGTTGCAGCACGATATTCGTGAGATGACATTTAAAAAAAGTAGTATCCTTATAGGTTTTGCTACGCTCCACATTTTTAAACACATCAAAAAAATCTTTGAATTGATGGTAATGTTTTGAATCCACAACAGCCGAATGAGTCATATCTTGATTTTTGTCGTTGAGAAACCTATCAAGACTATTCAGCATGCGTGCTTTGGTTAAACTATCATATGGTAGTTTAATCTGTGGTGTAATGACCAATTTAGAGGTCTGTCCAATACAAATGCTCCCATTCAGCAGCACGAAAAGAAAAATCAATGTTTTTTGGTTTTTTTTCATCTATTTTTAATTTTTTTATATTATTGAATGAAGGTACAGAAGTAAGTAGTTGAATCGAAATAAATTATCAAAATGCAACTCATTGATAATCAAGCTATTGGTATCGAATCAAGGTCGGCGAGGTTGCAACCCTATCCATTACCCACAGAATGATTATCGGTATTCAAATCATTTTACAAACTAAAAAGGTGCGTAGCACCGCAACATTTGTAGAAAAATGG
>JBDLWG010000389.1:0-27648 GCA_039804385.1 Bacteroidota bacterium | reverse complement strand
CCCAAAATCATGGGCGGGCAACCGATTGAATACGATTATTCACCTGATAATTTTTCAACGAACGACCCTTTATTTGATACTAAAAGTTTGAATTATACAGGTTCTTTTGCAAGAGGGATTTCAGTTGGGAATGCCCAAAATTTAGTGGTCAATTCAGCTTTTAATTTGCAAATGGCGGGTAAAATTCAAGATTTGGAAATTTCGGCGGTTATCGCAGACAATCAAATTCCATTACAAGCGGAAGGTAATACCCGTCAATTGCGGGAGTTTGACAAAATTTTTATTCAAATTAAGAAGAAAAACAATATTTTATGGGTGGGTGATTTTGAATGGGCGCGTCCGCCTTCCTATTTTATGAATTATTACAAACGTGGACAAGGCGGTGTGTTTAGTACAACCACTGATTTTGAAAAACAGGGCAGTTTGCGGGTCAAAACAGCCGCAGCGATTGCAAAAGGGAAGTTTAATCGATATACGTTGCCGCAACAAGAGGGCAATCAAGGTCCGTATCGATTGGCGGGAACCGCAGGAACCGCGTTTTTAATTGTACTTTCGGGAACGGAAAAGGTGTATTTTGATGGACTTTTATTGCAACGCGGTGATGATGCGGATTATGTGATGGATTATAATCGGGGCGAAATTCAGTTTACCGCTAAAAAATTAGTGACCAAAGATAGTAGAATTATAGTCGAATATGAGTTTGCAGACCAAAATTATTTGCGTACGATGTATGGTTTTGAATCTGAATATAAAAACAAAAAGTTTCAATTAAGGTGGAGTTTTTTTAGTGAACAAGATAGTAAAAATGCGTCAGGAACGCAAAATTTGGACTCATTGGAGAAGCGAACCTTGCGTTTGGCAGGGGATCATCCTGAAAATGCAGCCGTTGTAGGTTGGAAACGCGCAGAAGATGGTTTTAACCGAGATAGAATTATGTATCAATTGGTAGATACGATGATTCAAAATAGACGCTATTCAAACATTTTGGTTTATACGACTCAACCAGATTCCGCCCTTTATCTTGCCACTTTTACGCCTGTCGGTCAAGGCAGAGGCAATTATATCCAAGCACCGTCCGCAGCGAATGGACGCATTTATCGCTGGGTCGCGCCGCAATCGGATGGCACTCGGACAGGCGATTTTGAACCGATTAAACCTTTGATTGCGCCTGTGCAACAACGATTGATGACTTTGGGAAGTGATTATCAAATCCATAAAAATATTAAAGTATTTGGAGAATTGGCTTTGAGTCATCAAGATAAAAACCTATTTTCGGAGTTTGGAGACTCGCTCAATGTCGGTTTGGCTGCCTTTTTAGGGGCGCAAAGCGATATTTTATTTGGAAAAAAGGAAAAAAAAGATTGGAATTTGCAATCTGAAATCAAATATGAACGCACTACTGCCCAGTTTAAACCATTGAGTCCCTATCGCGCTGCTGAATTTACACGGGATTGGAATATTGGAATGACGCTTTCCCCTCATGCAGAACAGATTGCAACGGCTCATTTTCGATTGAAGCAGCAGGATTATTTTGCTGCGGAATATATCTTTTCCAATTATCAACGCGGTTTGGATTATGGTGGCATGAAACATTTTGGTAATACGAATTTTCATTATCGCGGTTTTAATATAAAATTATCGGATAGTCGTTTGAAGACGCAAAGTAGTTTTGAAAATACGATTTTTGAACGCCCACAAGCCGATTTTTCTAAGACATTCAAATTTAATAACAAAAATTTTGAATTTATAAACAATTTCAAAATAGGCTTTTACATCGAACAAGAAAACAATCAACGCAAACCTATTTCGCAAGATACTTTACTGAACAGTAGTTTTAATTATAATTTAAAAAAGTATTATGTAGAACTGCCACCAACTAAAAATGGGGCAACCTTCATTGCCAACTTTACAGAACGCAACGATTATCTGCCCACTAAAACGGCTTTTACGCCCCTTTCACAAGGGAAGGAATTGAGTTTGAATGCGAATTTGATTCCCAAAAAGGGAAATCAATTGAATTGGATACTCACGTATCGAAATTTAAAAGTGCTGGATTCAGTTCGTACCAATTTAAAATCGCAAGAAACATATTTAGGACGATTGGATTATCATTTTAATGGGTTTAAAAAATCAATTTCGGGGAATACGTTTTATGAAATTGGTTCGGGACAAGAGCAAAAAACGGAATATCAATACATTAAAGTTCGCTCTGGTGAAGGTCAATATATTTGGAAAAATCGTAATAATGATACGATTCCACAATTAGATGAATTTGAAATTTCGCCCTTTCCTGACCAAGCGAATTATGTGCGTGTAACGTTGTTGACAGGCAATTTTGTTCGCACTAATAATGTGCAATTCAATCAAAGTTTTAGATTAGAACCGCGTTTTTGGTGGTCTGATACGCTTGTTTTAAAAGGGAATCGTCAAAAAATACGCAATGTGTTGAGTCGTTTTTCAAGCCTGCATGCTTTTCAAATCAATCGACGCGTGCGAGCAACCGATACGGATGTTTCTCAATGGAATCCGTTTGAATTGCAAATTCCTGATATTTCATTGGTTGCATTGAGTCAAAATATTCGGAATACGTTGATTTTCAATCGCGGTCATCCTGTCATGGATATCGAAATGGGGCAAATGAATACTCGAAATCGCATTGTATTGGCAACAGGCTTTGAAGAACGCGGCAAAATAGAATCTTTTTTGCGCCCGCGTTGGAATCTAAACCATCAAATTACGTTTCAAGGTTTTTTTGCAAAAGGCGAGCAATCTAATCGTTCCGAAGCCTTTTTGAACCGAAATTATACAATTTTGTTTGAAAAAATAGAACCGCAATTGATTTGGCTTGCGTCTGGAAAGAGTGGGGTAGGGCGCAGTTTTCGCGGTATTTTTGCGTATAAATACCGTCATGGCATCAATTCGGCGAAAATGAATGGCGAAAATGCCACAAATCATGATTTTTCCTTAGAATTGACCTATAATCAAGCCAATTCAACGCAATTGCGTGGCAAATTTTCTTTTATTGACGTGCGTTATAATGGTGTAAAAAACATTCCTGTTGAATTTGCTTTATTGGAAGGTCTGCAAAATGGAAACAACTATTTGTGGCAAATGAGTTTAGAAAAAACACTTAAACGCAATATTCAATGGAATTTCAGTTATGAAGGGCGCAAAACGGGAATTGCCAACATCGTACATGTTGGACGCGCCCAAATAAGAGCCAATTTTTAATTAGATTTCGAGCGAATTAGGCGGATTTTCACGAATTTTTATCAGCCTGTGAGTGATGTATGTACGGATTTCACGGATTTTCACACGATTTTTACGGATTTGAAGTTCTAAAATCCGTGAAAATCGTGTGAAAATCCGTGAAATCCGTACATCCATCACTCACATTTCCTTAATCCGTGAAAATCCGCTAAAATTTAACAAATTTAAAGGCAGTCGTGCGTTCTCCTGCGATGATAGGGACGATAAAATACACGCCCGATGTATAATTAACAACATCCATTTGAAAACGATTCACACCTTTAATGACATTTTTGGATAATTGATGCATCTTTTCACCCATTGGATTAAAAATAGCCATATCCACTTGTCCAATAATCTTGCTCACTAATTCCACATTGATAAAGGTCGAACTGGGATTTGGATAGAGACTATTGAGGCTTACAGACGTTTCCTCCCCTTGATTGGAACCCGTACCGCCTTTCCAAAGTGGGACGGAAACCGTAATTGAATTGTTAGAAGCGTTTTTATCAATCGGATTCGACGAAAATACATTTGCAACTGCTTGAATGGGCGCATTGTTATTATTCAAAGTATAAGCGCGTAAATTCAAGGTTGCGGATTCACCAGCTTTCAAATCTAAAGTCCATTGTTGGAAAAACAAGTTGTATTCGCCCAAAGTTGCCACATTTTTACCACCATAATTGGTATTTTCGGGCAATTTAAAATTGATAACCGCAGGTTTGGCATCGGTATCGCCTAAATTTTTAACTTGCAACGTATAATTGATATAATCAAAAATTTTATAGGAAGATTCCTCTGTTGCCATCGTCAAGGCTAAATCAACGCCTGTACCAGCCGTTTTGGTCACAACCACCTCAAAAGTGCAATTGGTTTTATTATTATGAGCATCTTTACCAAAATAACTGACTTTGGTTGTCCCTAATCGAAACGTATCGCCAGAACGACGAAGGGATTCTAAACCAACTTGATTATCACAATTGTCACTAAAAAGCGGCAATCGCCAAAAAGCGGTTGCCAAAGAATCCGTCGTAGTGACATTTACGGTTTCAGGACAATAGAGTAACGCGGGTGGAGTTGCATCATTGGCACAATCTTTTTGCTTATTCGGTAGCTTCAAAAGGGCTTCATCGTCTTCCATCGGCGCGTCTGTCGTATTATTATTGGGGTTTGAATCAAGGTCTTCTGGAGATTGCGCTTGAACTTGCACCAATCGCGTGAACGGAGTGGCATCCATCAAGAAAACACGCAATTGCAAAATGGCACTATCGCCTGCGGCAATGCGCCCAATATCCCACAAACCGCCCCAAACCGAATAATCGCCTTTCGTCGCTTGATTTAAACCGCCATAAACCAACGAACCGCGTACAATCGGCGCATTGACCACGACTCGGTCTGCATCCGCTGTACCGCGATTCCATACTTTCACGTTGATAACAATATGAGTTTGCGCTTTTAACGTATCATGATCGGATGTAATACCCATTTCTAAATCGGGTTTGCGCATATTGGCTTGCGCATGCACGTAAGAAGTCAGTTGCGTACACAACAAAATTGTTAAGAATAAATGTTTGCTCATAGAAGCCTGTTTGTTTTATTAAATTGCTGGAAATTACAAATTTGAAAACGAAAACACAAAGTTAAGCCTTTTGGATGAAAAGAGAAAGTGTAAGTTTACATTTTAACATAACTTTTTAAAACGTATATTTTTTATAACTCACAATTACAAAACAATTGGGAAATCGGGTACTTCAACTGTAGAGCCAAATCGCGCCATATCCAACGATAACGCGCCCGTTTCGGTATAAGTTTGAATATTTTGATAGGTGTGTCCCCAAGCCACTTCCGCCGCCCCAAAATAAGAAAACTCTTTGAAAAACAATCGATTATGAACATCATCATACACTTTTACTTGTACAAAAAACTCAATATGAGCTTGTTCAAAACGCTCTTTGGTCATCTTTTTCAAAGGACTATTTTCATCAATCACATGCACCACCGTCCATGGAACCGACAAAAAAGGGACTTTATCCCGTTTCAAATTTAAATGATAAAAACTTTTCTTATACCGTCCATCAGGCGCGGTTTCCAATTTGATTAAATCTAAATTCGCTTCGACATCCAATAATTTATTTTCATACTCATTGGCAATCATAAATTTGAACGCATAACCATCCCCTGAACGGTCAAAAACCGCTTTATCACTCCATTTGAGTTCGACCAACGGTTTGGTAAATTTGGTATAAAACAAACCTGTCACCACTGAAAAAAACATCAAACCCATGAACGATTCGATGGATGCAATGATATTCGACGCATCACATTCGGGGCGAATATGTCCATAACCAACGGTTGTAAAGGTTTGCGTACTAAAAAAGAAAATGTCCAAAAGTTGTCTTGTAAAAGTGGGGTGCGCCTGCTGTTGTATAGGCAGCCCATTCAAACAATGCGCCCCGTCAAAACCCAAATACGCTAATGAAAACAAAAAATTAACAAATACATAAAAACCAAGCGCGTAACTCAAAAACAATTGCCATGAAATGGATTGCAAATAATGAAAGAGTCGAAAAGACTGAATATTATTTTTTTTCAAATTTAATTCGCCATTCCGACCGACTAAACGGGCAGGTTGATTCTTTTTGGGCATGGTTAAAAATGGGTTGGTTAAAAAAAAACGAATTCAAATAAAAAATTTGCGTATTTAAAAATAACAAATAAATATTATTTCCTAATTTTACCCTGTCGAAAGACAACGCGTTTTTTAAAACGCAAAATGGTTTATAAAAATACCTTTTTTTGTATATTTTGATGTAAATTGCAGCACTTATTAAGCTGTTCTAACAAAAATGCCGCTGCCTTTGGTTCACCAATACAGAGCAAATTAAAATTTATTTAAATTTTCTAACCAATTTTTTTGATTAAATTATCAAGAATGAATGTGTTTACAACAATGAAATTTTGGGCAATGTCCGCGCTAATGGCTATGGGTTGTTCTTCGCTCCATGCACAACAAACCGTAACTTTTAGTTCTGGGGATAATTTCGCTTTAAGCGCATTATATGGCCCAATGTATGTTACCACCGCAGCGACCCAGAAATCAAGACATGCTTATATCTATTTGGGCAGTGCCGCAGCGCCAAGTGGTCAATTAAGCCAAGGTTCTGCTATCTCGGCTTTAGAATTTCTACGGTCTGGCACTTCTGTGGATGCCTTAGTAGGCACGACGGTCAAAATCTATCTTGCAAATACCACTGCAACGAATTTAACAGCCGATTTAATATCTTGGAATGCGTCCATTGGAACGGCTACGTTGGTCTATAATGGAGACCCATCAGCGATTGTTGGGACGACAACGGGTTGGAAACAATTCCCATTATTATCCAATTTCACTTATGCGGGCAATAATATCGCCGTTTATGTTGAATATGCCCAAACTGCTGCCCAAGCAAGTGGTTTCCTCTGGACTTATGATAATAGAGATTACGCTGTCAATACGACCAGATACATGGTCAGCACGACTTGGATGTCCGATTCCTTGACTGCAACCCAAACGCGCCATCCACAAATGCGGGCGGTTTTTACGCCCTTGCCTTGTTCTGGAACACCGAATGCAGGTACATTGCCTGCCATCACCAATCTTTGTGGCAGCAATAGTGCAATTTTAAATGCCGCAGGTGCGAGTGGTGCGCCAGGAATCACTTATCAATGGCAGCAATCTACGGATAATGGTGTCAATTGGGTGAATGCAGTCGGTGGGTCTGGCGCGACAACGACTACTTATACAACCGCAGTGGTCACATCGCCAATACAGTATCGTTTGCGTTCTACTTGTAGCAATAGTAACCTTTCGGGTAATTCTAATGCAACCTCCATCAGTCCTCAAACTTATGCAACCGTTCCTTACAGCAATTCTTTTGAAACGGCTTGGGTTACCAAATGTGCTACGAGAACGTTTAGTGCAGATGCTCCAGATAATTTCTGGTTGGGGACACCCGCAACGGGCAATGCCGCTTGGAGACAAGATAATGCGCCAATAACGGTGTCTGGATGGAGTGGAACCACAGGTGCTTATATCCCGTCAGGTTCCGTAGGAAGCCGTTCGGCTCGTTTTCATAGTTACAATGCAGCAGATGGTGCGATTGGAACTTTAGATTTTTTTATTAATTTGAGTGCGGCGGGTCCGAAACAATTGGCTTTTGACCAAATCAACCCAACTGGTGTAGATGCGTTAAAAGTGCAATTGTCGGAAGATGGCGGTGCTACTTTCAGCGATTTAGCCAATTATGGTGCACAAACGGCTTGGACATCCCGCGCCCTTGTTTTAAACAGCACGGCTGCAACCGCCGTGATTCGTTTTAAAGCAACTTCTGATTTTGGAAATGATGATATTGGGATTGATAACTTTTCGGTTACATTTCCTTGTTCAGGCGCACCAAGTGTTGGAACCAGTGTTGTTGCACCTACTGCGATTTGTCCGGGCAGCAGCGTTAGGGCAACAGCAACAGGCGTTAGTATTGGTTTAGGTATTGCTTATCAGTGGCAGAAAAACGTAAGTGGCACTTGGACGGATATTGCAGGGGCAACTTCGACAACTTATGCATCGCCCAGTTTATCGGCTTCGGTTCAGTATCGTTTAAAAGTTAGTTGTTCTTACAGCAATGAAGTGACTTATGGAGATGTATTGAGCGTTGCGGTCAATACGCCGCAATATGCTTCGATTCCATATGTACAAGATTTTGAAAGCTGGATGACCCAATGTGCATCAGGTACCGCATCGAATGATGCGCCCGATACCTATTGGTATGCAACGCCTACCACAGGTAATACTTCTTGGAGACGGAATGACCAAGGAGCAAATGCGGTATGGGGTTCCAATTTTGGTAGTTATACGCCTGCCTCCACATCTGGCAGCTATTCAGCGCGTTTTCACTCCTATGATGGCGCGAATGGTAGCAAAGGTAGCTTAGATTTTTATGTCAATTTAAGTCGTTCAGGCGATAAATTGTTTGCATTTGACTATATTAATGCGAGTGGAACGGATGTTTTGAAAGTCCAATTATCCACAGATGCTGGTACGACTTGGACGACTTTGGAAACCATTGCAACCGCTACCACATGGATACGCAAATCTTATACTTTATCAACGACTTCGACAACAGCCGTTTTGCGTTTGGAAGGAACGGCAGATTTTGGATTTTCAGATATTGGTGTTGATAATTTGATGGTAGTGGGTTCTTGTGTGGGCGCACCCAGTGCGGGTACTGCGCCAACAGCGTTTGCTTGTGGAGGCACGAGTACGATTTTAGCACCCACAGGCGTGACGATTGACGCAGGTTCGGCTTACCAATGGGAACAATCAACTAATGGTACGACTTGGACGATTGCAACAGGAACGGCAAATGGTCCGACTTACACAACCCCTGTTTTGAATGCGGATTCTAAATATCGTTTGAAAGTAAAATGTGGTTATTCAGGCGATTCGGCTGTTGGAAATGTCATCAATGTTTTGATAACGGCTCCAATCCCTGCGGTTTTACCCTTCAGCGAAAGTTTTGAAAGTTGGATAACACAATGTGCCAGAGGGCGGTTTTCTTCAGATGCACCCAGTGCGGCTTGGTTGGTGAAACCCGTTTCAGGTGCAACCAGCTGGCGGCGTTCCGACCAAGGACAATCTACGGGTGGTTGGGTCAGTTTAGCTGGGGCATACACGCCTGTATCGTCTGCGGGCAGTTATTCAGCACGCTTTAATGCTTATAATGCACCTACGGCAGGACAAGGAACGATGGATTTATACATTGACTTATCCGCGCCGGGCGCAAAAGAAATGGCATTTGACTACATTAATACGAGTGGAACGGATACATTACGCGTATTGCTTTCTGAAAATGGCGGAAGTGTTTTCAGACCGATTGGCACTACCTTGAAAACAGCCGCTACTTGGACGCGCCAATTCATTCATTTGACTTCTACTTATGGTTACGCCATTATCCGTTTTGAAGCCACTTCTGATTTTGGTACAACGGATATTGGGATTGATAATTTGACGATTGCCGCAAGTTGCCAAACAGCCCCAGTTGCAGGAACGTTGCCTCCACAAACGGTTATTTGTCCCGGCACACGCCTCAATTTAACAGCAACAGGAGCTACTTTTGGACAAGGAATCGGTTATAAATGGGAATATTCCAAAGATGGTGGTAGAAGCTGGCAAACAGCAGCCAATGCTGCAAGTACTTATTACTCAACGGATTCGATTGTTTCAACAACCCTTATTCGTATGACGGTTGGTTGTGGCAACAATAGCACGAGTACGCAAACGAATACGATGACCGTATTGACGTTGGCTCCCCAAACGGTTCAATTGCCTTATACGCAAGATTTTGAAACTTGGGCTACTCAATGTGCCAGAGATGGAGCAAGCAATGATGCACCTGCCTTGGAATGGTTGAATACGCCTTCTGTGGGCGAAGCTTCTTGGCGGCGCGAAGACCAACAGGCAACAGGACGTTGGACGAATGCAACGTTAGGAACCTACAGCCCTGCCTTTACGACAGGAGCGCATTCGGCTCGTTTCCACTCGTACCAAGCGGCTACAGGCGCGATTGGAAATTTAGATTTATTTGCAGATTTGTCGGGCGATGGTCAAAAACGAATTTCATTTGATTACGTGAATACAAGTGGTTCGGATTCCCTTAAAATGTTGATTTCGACCGATAATGGGCTTACATTTAGCCTTCTCGGTGGAGCTGGTACATCTGCAACTTGGTCAAACAAAGTATTTACAACCACCGCAGCAGGTATGGCTATCATTCGTTTCAATGCTAAAAGTGATTTTGGCGTATCGGATATAGGTGTTGATAATTTAAAAATCGTAGCGGTACCGAATGCAGGCGTTACGGCGGCGGATCAAACTGCCGTTTGTCGTCGAAACAATGTTAATGTATCGTTGAATGCGGCTTCTACGCACGTTTCTCAAAGGTATCAATGGCAATCTTCAGCGGATAGTGCGGTTTGGAGCAATATTGCGGGCGCAAATGCGGCTGTTTATCAAACGACTCAAAATTATACAACGTTCTATCGTTGCCGAGTGGCTTGTGATACCGTGAATGCGTTTTCAACCCCTGTCAAAGTCACTACGGATACAACGGCTACTTTGCCAACGGCTTCGATTACGTCTAATGGTGGGTTGAATTTGTGTCAAGGCGATAGCGTAAAATTGACGGCGCGAACAGGCACTGCATTCAAATGGAATACAGGTTCAAGCGATTCTACGTTGGTTGTGCGGGCAAATGGTACTTATCAAGTGATGGTATCGAATGCAGCAGGTTGTCATGCAACGGCTACGACTTCGATTATCGTTAATCCAATACCAACGGCTTCTTTTTCAGCAACGATTGGGGGCAGTAATGTTGCATTTACGAATTTATCAGGTGGTGGTAGTACGTATAATTGGAGTTTTGGCAATGGTCAAACTTCGACTGCAACGCATCCAACAACCGCTTACACCGCAAATGGCAACTATACGGTCACTTTAACAACGACGACCGCAGCAGGTTGTAGAGCCGTTTCGACTCAGCAGATTCGGTTAACTCGAGTGGGTGCATCGGATATTGACAATGCGTTGAAAGTGACGATGGCTCCAAATCCAGTCTCTGATAACCTCATGATTCGTTTTGAAGATACGAATTTGGTTTTCAAAACGGGTGATTATATCAGCGTCTTGGATGCACTCGGCAAAGAAGTTTTCCGAACGGCATTGACCGATAAAACGTTGAATATCAATACCAGTAATTGGAATACAGGAATTTACATAATTCACGCACAAGTGAATAATCGTAAATTCGGTTTGCAAAAAATCGTAAAAATGGATTAGTAATTAAGATAAAAAGTTCCTAAACAGGATAATACGCGTCTTAAACGTCGTAGGCAAATCATTTTTTCCTGCGACGTTTTTTATTTTCATAACCCAATCTTATTTGTCAAATTATGAGTTATACGAATGTTCTGTATCACAAAGTATTGAAACAAGGCTACGTACTTCAAAATTCTCAACCCCATCATTGCAAGGGTTTAGAAAAATTACAAAAAATCGTTTTTCCAACGCTTGCGAAAGATGAAATCATCCGCGAAAAACATTACTTAAAACATATCGAACTTTTTCCAGCAGGGCAATTTGTACTGTTAGACGGGAACAAGGTAATTGGCATGAGTACAACCATTCGGTATCATTATGCCTTAGAAGACCATACTTTTTTAGATATTTCAGAGGGATTGTGGATGACTTCCCACGAACCTGATGGGGATTGGCTTTATGGTATGGATATTGGAGTGCATCCTGCATATCGCGGGCAGGGTTTGGCACGCGCCATGTATCGCGCTCGACAAGAAACTTGTCAGGAGTTGGGTTTAAAAGGTCAGTTAACGGTTGGTCTGCTCAATGGTTATCACAATTATCAACACAAGATGAGCATTGAGGATTACTATCAAGAGCTACTTGCAGGTCGCCTAATGGATCCAACGGTTAATGTTCAGCAAAAAATGGGTTTTGAATGGATTCGAGTCATACACAATTATTTGCAAGACCCCCAATGTGGAAATGCAGGTGTTTTAATGGTTTTAGACGCTGCTAAAAAAGTGTAAGGTAACGATATTAAGGTGGAGCCTATCATTTGCAGATGGAGCGATTTTTTTTTAATCGCTTCATCTACTCCTTTTGTAGTGTAACTTATAACCATTGGTAGCGATTGAAATGTTATTTTTTTTATCATAAAAAAAAGGTATAATATTTTATTTTTAATTTATAATTAAAAATAAAATTCTTTTGATTTTCACTTTTGTTCGTTTAAAACATTGACAAGCCACTATTTTAGCCTAACTTTGCACTTCGAAAGAGTAAAACCTAAAAGAAGCATTTATTTTCCGAATAGGTGCTTTAAAATTTAATTTTTAACCCTAAACAAGAACTTATGATTGGTTATCTGTATTTAATTTCCACGATTATTATTGAATCTTTGGCACTTACCTCTATGAAATTAGCGGGTGGTTACGAAAACAAACTTTATTTCGGTGCTGGTGTTTTCTTTTACACAGCAAGTTTTTTTACCCTCAATGCAGCTTTCAAATACCTTCCACTCGGCTGGACGAATGCGATTTGGGCGGGTTCAAGCACCATTATTATGTGCATCATTGGCTTTGTCTTTTTCCATGAGAAAATGAATTGGTTACAAGGTCTCTTTTTCTCCTTAATCTTAATAGGCTTGATTGGTCTTAATTTTTTTGGCAAGGGCAAGTAGTCCTAAGCCTAAAAGTCGTTTTGAAGGGGTTATTTAAAACGACTTTACCTCTAAACCGAAAAGTAAGCATTATTTTATCCAATGAAAACAAACCTATGTAGGCGTTTAACACTTCTATTACTCCTATGGGCTTATACCTTGCTGGTATCGGGACAAGATTCATTCAACTATCTCTCGAATCAATCCGTATTGCGGGTGAAACCATTAACTTATTTTGAAGATTCTGCTGAGATACAGCCTTTGACTTTGTTATTGCAGCGTTTTAAAACCAAAGATACGACGTTGCAACTAACCTGCCATGTTGATTTTTATTATCGTTACAGTGGTAATTTGCAACCCATAGCAGCTCAAGAAGGAGCTACACCGCATACCCAAAGTCATAATCAGTTGAATTTCAATCTATTCAATGTGCAATTGCTTAAAACATATCAACAATTTTCGTTTGTGGCGGATATTGTCATAGGGAAAAAAGCGAAAGAAATCAATTATTTGTATCAACAATCCAAATGGTCTTTAATCAAAGAATTGTATGCAAGTTATCAATTTACGCCCCAACTGAAACTTAGTGCTGGTCATTTTTTGACTCATTTTGGGTATGAAGCGGTGGAAGCGATTGATAATTTTAATTATAGTACCTCTTATGGATATACTTTTGAGCCGTATCAGCATACAGGTTTCAAAATGGATTATCAATGGAATCCCAATTGGACGCTGATGCTGGGCATTTTCAATCGAACCGATACAAAGGCTTGGGATAAAAACCCAAAATATATAGGCGGGCAATTGCAATATAAAACAGAAAAATTAAAAACAGCCTTTAATTTTTTGACAGGTAAATATGATAATGGGGCTGCTGCCCTAAGGCAAGTGGAAATAACATCCACTTATCAGTGGAATACCCAATTTGGGTTGGGTTTCAATTGGGGGCGCAAAGTCAGCCCTCAAGAAGGTTTGAATCATATGTTGAGTAGTACTGCGCTTTACGCTAATTATCAATTCAAGCCCAACAAGATACTTGCGGTACGAGCTGAATATTTCACAGACCCGAATGGAACCTTATTTACAGCGTTTCCAAATGCAGATTTGAACTTAAAAAGCTTTACGTTATCGTATAATTTAACAAAAGGTTCGGTCACGCTCATTCCTGAAATCCGATATGATGTTGCCAATAAAGCCGTTTTTAAACAGAGTAATCATTCATTTCAAAATCAAGAAATTTCGTTTTTGATGGCTGCTCTTTACAAGTTTTAGCTTGAATGAGCAATGAAGGATGGATTTGGTTGTTTTTTTCTTAGTATGTGACATGCATCACCCTTTTTGTCACATACTAAGAAAAAACTTCCTTCATTCCTAAAAATCCCCTATTCCTGATTCAAAAAAATTACCCTCTTTTTTGAACAAAAGCCGTCAGTTCAGCTTCGGAGACAAGGCGATTACCCACATACGCCGTACCGCGCATCAACGCAATACCCCGCCGCATGGGTGATAACAATTCCATTTTAATCACCATCGTATCTCCCGGAAATACTTTATCTCTAAATTTACCTCCGTCAATTTTCAAAAAGTAAGTATCCCAAATTTCTCCTTCTGGAATATCTTGTAAAACGAAAAGTCCACCCGTTTGTGCCATCGCTTCCAATTGCAACACACCAGGGAATACAGGATTTCCTGGAAAATGTCCTTGAAAAAACGGTTCATTCATCGTCACATTCTTAATACTTATAATATAATTTTTATTGACTTCCACCACTTTATCGACTAAAAGGAACGGATAACGATGTGGTATTTTTTTCATAATCGCATTCACATCCATCACCGATTTAAGATTAGGGTCATATTTAGGTACTTCTTGAATCTTTTTCCAATCCAAATATTCTTTTTTCAATAATTTGGCAAAAGCCACATTTGCTGTATGTCCAGGCTTCGACGCAACAATTTTACCTTGAATCGGTTTCCCAACCAATGCCAAATCACCTATCACATCCAATAATTTATGTCGAGATGGCTCATTTTCAAAACGCAATTGAGCCGTATTTAAAACCCCCGCTTTTGAAATTTCAAGGGTTTTCTTGCCCAATTTAGTTGCCAAAGCACTTAATTCCACTTTGGACATGGCTTTTTCGGCAATCACCACTGCATTATCCAAATCGCCGCCTTTGATAAGGTTTTGTGCCAACAATTTTTCCAAATCATGCACAAAGGTAAAAGTGCGCGCAGGAGCAATCTCCGTAGCATACTGTTCCAACGACTTCATGCGTGCATATTGTTGCCCCAAAACAGGCGAATCAAAATCAATATTGGCAGTTACATTGAACGTCGTATCGGGCAAAGCCAATAATTCCGTATCCGTTGCTTCGTCTCGATAGATAATTGGATGGGTTATCACAAAATATTCGCGTTCCGCGTCTTGCTCCACAATCCCAGCACTCAACAATGCTTTTACAAAAGGGGCGGCACTACCATCCAAAATAGGGACTTCAATCGCATTGATTTCCATCAAAACATTGTCAATTTCCAGCCCTCTGAGCGCGGAAAGGGCATGCTCTATCGTTGAAACTTGCGCTATACCTTGTTGAATCGTCGTATTATAACGCGTCGAAACGACTTTACTACAATCGCATGGAATCACAGGCGAACCCTGCAAATCCACTCGTTGGAATTTATAACCGAAATTAACTTCTGCGGGCTTGAACGTGAGCGTCGCAACAACGCCTGTATGCAATCCCACTCCCGAGACCGTTACAGGTTGTTTGAGCGTACATTGTTTCATCTGAGGGTGCTATTTAGGTTTGGCGAACGGTGCCAAACGCACAATTAGAATAATATTTGAAGGTGCAAAGCTAATGAAGCCTATGAACTGTTGTATGTTTTTTAAATAAATTTTATTTTAATAATAATTTAAATAATAAACAAGCAGTTTTTGGCAAATAAAATTTGTCAAAAACTGCTTGTTTAGCGAAAATACGCTAAACAGGTTATTGTTTTTTAAGCCTCAAAATCGAGATTCATTCTGATTTTAAAATCTTTGGGCAAATCATTATTAATGCGATGATTTAAAACCTTTATCTATCGGCTAACAAAGTCTAAAGCATGTAACCTATTGAAAATCAATATTTTTTTTATTTTTTCAAACAATTATCGAAGTTTTGAGGTTTTTAGACTTTAAAACGGGCGTAAAATTATTCCAAAATGGCTTATAAAAGTTTAAAAGATGCAGCACTTGACTTAGAAAAAACCAATCAATTGCGGCGCATTCGCATCGAAGTCGATCCCAATTTAGAAATGGCAGAAATTCATCGCCGCGTTTACGAAGCGGGCGGACCTGCATTACTTTTTGAAAAGGTCAAAGGTTCTCCTTTTCCCGCTTTGAGCAATTTGTACGGTACGCCGCAACGAACCGATTTTTTATTTCGACACACTATCAAGCAAGTTGAAAAAGTCATTCAGTTAAAACTCGACCCAAGTGATTTTATCAAAAAACCATTTCATTACGCGTCTGCTCCTTTTACGGCTTTAAAAGCATTACCGATGCGCATTCCATTTCGTTGGTCTCCAATGTCTTATGGTACGACTACGATTGATAAATTACCGCAAATCAAATCTTGGCAAATGGATGGGGGCGCATTCATCACCTTACCACAAGTCTATACAGAAGACCCTGAGAAAAAAGGCATTTTGGGCAGTAATATTGGTATGTATCGCATTCAACTCTCTGGAAATCAATACAATTTAAATGAAGAAATAGGTTTACATTATCAAATCCATCGCGGTATCGGCGTTCACCATGAAAAATACAATCGACTAAATGAGCCTTTTCGTTGTTCAATCTTTGTAGGTGGCCCGCCGAGTCATGCTTTGGCTGCTATTTTTCCATTGCCCGAAGGTTTGCCCGAAGTCACTTTTGCAGGCATGTTGAATGGAAGGCGTTTTAGATATTCAAAGAAAAACGAACATGTAATTTCCTCAGATGCCGATTTTTGTATCACAGGAACCATTTTAAGAAACACTAAAAAACCAGAAGGTCCTTTTGGAGACCATTTAGGTTATTACAGTTTAAAACACGATTTCCCTGTGATGCGGGTTGAGCAAGTGTATCATCGACGCGATGCGATTTGGCATTTTACAGTTGTCGGTCGTCCACCTGCGGAAGATTCGTCTTTTGGTTACATGATTCACAAATTAGTGAAACCTTTGACTCCCCAAGAGTTCCCTGGGGTGACGGAGATTCATGCCGTTGATGCCGCAGGAGTGCATCCGTTATTGTTGGCAATTGGAAAAGAGCGATATATGCCGTTCCGCGAGCGCAAACCCGAAGAAATTTTGACGATTGCCAATCGCATTTTGGGTTCTGGACAAACCTCCTTAGCCAAATTTCTAATTATTGCCGCAGAAGGCGATGCAATGGATTTGACGACCAAAGATATTCGGGTGTTTTTCAATCATTTTTTGGAACGAGTCGATTGGACACGGGATTTGCATTTTCAAACTCGAACCACGATTGACACTTTAGATTATTCGGGTTCTGGTTGGAATGAAGGGTCAAAAGTGGTGATGGCTTGTTGTGGCGCACCGCGCAGAACGTTGAAAGCCGTTTTACCGAAACATTTTACCTTGCCCGCAGGGATGGCTCATCCTAAATTTATCCAACAAGGCATTTTAGCGATTCGCTGTCCCCCTTTTTTAGAAGCGGTTGATGCCCATAAACAAGCAGAAACCCTTTGTAAATATTTAGAAAACTTTGATTTGCGCCATATTCCATTGATTGTCATGGTAGATGACAGCGATTTTGCAGTTGCCACCGTCAATAATTTTGTTTGGGTGACGTTTACCCGCGCCAATCCTTCGCATGATCTATATGGTGTGGGTTCGTTTACGCTGTTTAAACATTGGGGTTGTCGGGGTTCATTGGTTATTGATGCACGCGTGAAACCGCATCACGCGCCCGAATTGATTCCAGATGCGAAAGTTGTGGCAAAGGTTGACCAATTATTTGCCAAAAATGGAGCATTGGCAGGACTCATTTAGCCGTTTGTGTAGGTGGATGGATGTACGGATTTCACGGATTTGAACGGATGCTTACGGATTTTTTTATAAAAAACAATAGCAAGGCAACGATTCTCTGTAAAAGTGCATCTGATATTAAAAACGAACCTTGCTTAACTCCCTAAAACAAGAGGATGACGGAAACCGAATTGTTACAAGGCTGTCTGCGCGAAAACCGCGCTGCACAACACGAATTATTTCGCCGATATGCGGGCAAAATGATGACGGTCTGTTTGCGTTATGCCCGTCATCACGCAGAGGCAGAAGACGTTTTACAAGATGCTTTTATTAGAATTTTTAATAATTTAAATCAATTTCAAGGAAAAGGCAGTTTGGAAGGTTGGATTCGGCGCATTGTGATAAATACTTCTTTGAAAAATATTCAAAAAATGAGTTTTCAAAAAGAAGGATTGGGCGGTTTGGAAAGCGTTCCAGAAATGAGTATGTTGCCCGATGTCTATGCGCACTTGGGCGAACAAGAATTGATGCGTTTGATTGAGCAATTACCACATGGTTATCGCACTGTTTTCAATTTATTTGTGATAGATGGTTTTAATCATGCCGAAATTGCGCAAATGTTGCAAATAGAGGAAGGAACCAGTCGTTCTCAATTGGCAAAAGCGCGTTACATGCTCCAAAAATTCATTTTGCAACAATCTAAAAACCGCATCGTAAAGTTGTTTGATTATTAATTATAAAGTCAAATAACTCAAAAAAATTAAAAAAAGTCTAAAATGAAAAATCATTTGCCTTTTGACCAGCATTTTAAAGCTCAATTGCAGGATGCTGAATCTTTTGTTCCCAACCACCTGTTTGAAAAAATGATGGCGGAGCGTGATAAGCGGCGCGGTGTGGTGCTTTATTTACAAAATAATTGGTTTAAATATGGGGTGACCGCTTGTGCAATCATGGCGGGCATTGGGGTAACTTATTTGAAAAGCATTTCACAAACAAAAAAGGTTGCCACAATAACGATGACCGATAAGGCTGCTAACCAAAAGCCGAAAGGCATTGTTAGCATCCATATTGATGCACCTAAACCCTTGATTTTAAATTATTTAGCGCATTTAAATGTAAAATCAAACACTGCGTTGAATACAGTGCGCCCCATGATTTTCAGTCAAAATCAAAGGAAACCAGATTTGAATCCAACGAATGTGCCGATTGCGACTCAACCTTCGATTCAAGTTCAACAACAGCATACGGCTGATTTGAATCCAAAAATGGATCTTCGACAGCTTGAAACACCCCAAATCATAGAAGCCATTTCAGCAGATGCCCTCATTATGGCGGTGATACCCATACCCATGGAAATCAATGTTTTAACGCCTGATAAATCCAAAAAAGCGGTCATCAGTCCATCGGTTACGCCGATTGCGTCCATTAAAAAGCAACAGGTGATGGAATCCTATTCGGTTAAAACGTCCCCCCGAATGACTTTCGGTCCCGATCTTAGTTGCCCTAATTTCAGTTTGAGAAAACCAAATCGTTGGTACATTGATATTTGGGGTTCACCAGATTATGTATTTAGAAAAATATATAGCAATCCAAATAAAGGCGAAAGTACGAATTATGCCAATGCGCGAGATTCCGTTGAACAATCTTGGTATGGGTTTAGTGCTGGTGTTAGAGGTTCCTTGGTATTAGAAAGTGGGGTAGCTCTCCGCGCAGGATTGAATTACTTGCAAAATAATGAAGTTTTTGATTATAAAAAACCAGGTGAAGTGCGCACGGTCACGATTACCGAATCCGTCAAGCAGGCTGATGGGACCATTCGAACCGAAACACGCAGCGAAAAGCATTATGGCACTTATGAAATAAAAAAATACAACCGTTATCGCAGCCTTGATTTGCCGATTCAATTGGGTTATGAATTTGGTAGCATGCCATGGTCATTCAGTGTGAACGGCGGTATCAACTTCAATTTGACGAGTTGGCGCAAGGCTGAAATCTTAGATTCAACTTTACAACCGTTTGATGCGTCTCCGAAGGATGCCAATGTTTTTAAAAGCAATATTGGAACGAGTTTATATGCCAGTTTTGCAGCCTATTATGATTGGAAAGATTATACGCAACTTTTTGTAGAACCATACATTCGACATTTTGTATCCCCGATTACGACCACGGATTATGCGTTGGAACAACGCTATACCGATGCTGGATTGAAATTAGGAGTCCGTTGGCGATTGTAATTTTTTTTGAATCCACAAGCAACGAAACGAAAAGACTTGTCCTCTTACAAGCGTCTGGACAAGAACAAGGAAAGAATAATAGAGTGTTTGCAAACATCTTACAACGAATTTTACATATTAAAATATGTAAGGTATTGAAAAACATTTAAATGAACGATTAAAATATGAAATTGAATAAACCGATTATCGGAATCGCTTTACTTGCTATTGCCATTCATGCTTGTAAATCAGATGTAGAACAGTTCGTGGTAGAACGCGTAGAACGATTGGATTCGCTGGCAGCCAAAAAGTGGAATCCAATCGCGCCTGCTTTGAATGATACGACGGTTGCGATAAACCAAGTATTTAAAACATTAGCGTTGAAACCTGAAATCAAAACGATCAATCTGACAACAGGTGGGATTTATACGTTTTCAAACGGCTGTACGGTTCGATTGGGGGCGAATGCGTGTTCCAATGGTGGTCAAGTTGCCACAGGTGTGGCTCAAATGGAGTTGATTATCATCAGAAATCGGGGAGAGATGGTGCTGCATCGAATGGAGACGATGAGCGACGGTAAGCTATTAGAATCAGGTGGGCAAATTTTTGTACGTATTACTCAAAATAATCAAGAATTGAGTTTATTGAGTAATCAAAATATTACTTTCACCTATACGAATCCCAATACACCAAGGGGAACCATGCAGGTATTCAACGGCGTAGAAAGCAGCAGTGGGCGGGTCAATTGGGTTGTCACTCGAGATTCGATAGCAAATGTCATAGGGAGACCCGATTCTTCAACGAATGGTTTTCTGTATCAATTGAATTGCAATCGTTTACGCTGGATTAATTGTGATTATTTTTATGGGGATACGGCTACTTTGGTCCGATTTTGTACTCAATTGCCCGACTCCTTTACGAATGCTAATACAGGTGTTTTTACGGTATTTCGGAATTTAAATGCCATGCTTGCCTTGCAAGGTGACAGTACGACCCGTAAATTTTGTGTTCCGTCAGCGTATCGGGGCGTGCCTGCGGGCAGTGCCGTAACGCTTGTTTCGGTGTCGCGTTTGGGGCGAGACAGTACCGATTTTAGGTATTATCTGGGTACTTCTAATGTGAGTGTAACCTCAAATGTAACCTATTCATTGATTCCTGTGCGGAAGACCTTAGCAGAAATTAGAACCTTCTTAACTACTTTATAGGTTTGCACTCTATTCCTTCATGTTCTATTCAATATATTTGCAAAAGTCCTTGGCGGTTGAACCGAACAAGGACTTTTTTTAGGTTTGATTACAAATCCCGAACCGAATTTTTTTCCGTAACCACCTCTTTGAGTTCTTTCAAAAACGCGTATTGGGTCGGCAATACTTTTTTGAAAGCGTCTTTGATGGCAAAATACGTCCCATGTTTTTCCAATTCTCCAAAAACCTTATCTGCGACCGATTGAACATCTTTTTGAATAAGGCTTTTCAACGATGGAATTTCTTGCCAATCCGCTTCCATATCGGCATCAACCGCATAGGCTTGATGCGTCTCACCGTCTCGCTTGACAGGATCCAATTCAATCATATCTTCTTGTGGAGGGAGCGATTTTGGTTGCAAATCGCTCTTGGGCAATTCCCAATTGGCTCCTTCGACTTCATGATTCACTAAAAAGACTTCCAATCCTTTTTGTCGGATGCGGTAAATGACTAAATGCGCTTTTTCGATGACACTCATTTGGGTCTGTTTTTTTTGATTCCAACATATAACATTTGTACAAGGAAATGGTTTGTTAAGAAGCAAGAAAATCCCATTTTCAATCTTAGTACATGACAAAAAAGGGATGGATGTACGGATTCAACGGATTTTCACGGATTTAGAGTTGTGAAGAAAGTGAAATCCGTAAAAATCTTGTGAAAATCCGTGAAATCCGTACATCCATCACCCCCATTTCCTTTTTTGTCATGTACTAATCATTTTAATAAAAAATAAATTTGATTTTAACCGAGCCAAAACCCACTTTTTTTACCTACTTTTGGCTCGATTAAAATCATACAACATGCAAACATTTATAGGTCGGGAGGCAGAACTCCAAGTTTTTTCGGAAGCCCTTACTTCGCAAGGCGCGGAATTAATGGCTGTTTTTGGCAGACGGCGCGTTGGCAAAACGTTTTTAATTCGTCATGCTTATGGGAAACAAACTGTTTTTGAATTTTCAGGTGTTAAAGAAACAAAAACAGCCCAACAATTAGACTTATTCAGATTGGCTTTGGTAAAAGCATTCTCGCTTGAAACGCCACCTGCCCAATTTAAATCATGGTTTTACGCATTTAACTTATTAGCGGATTTGCTGGAAGCGTCCGCCACCCATTCCAAAAAGAAAAGAGTCGTCTTTTTAGACGAATTTCCTTGGATGGACAGCCCCCGTTCAAATTTTCTGGCAGCATTTGACCATTTTTGGAACAGTTGGGCAACCAAACAAGCCTATTTAGTGGTTGTCATCTGTGGTTCAGCAGCATCTTGGATGATTCAAAATGTGGTCAGAAGTAAAGGTGGACTACACAATCGCCTTACGCGGCGCATTCGGCTTGCACCATTCAATTTGAAAGAAACAGAGCAATTTCTACAAAGTCAACGTGTTCAATTTAAACGCTATCAAATCTTGCAACTTTACATGATGATGGGCGGCATTCCGCATTATTTAAAGGAGTTGCGACGCGGCGAAAGTGTTGAACAAGCCATTGACCGCTTATTTTTTGCGCAAGATGGTCTGCTTCGGGAAGAATTTGATAATCTATATGCGGCTCTTTTTGACCAACCCGACCGACATCTGAAGGTGGTGCGTGCCTTAGCCGATAAACCTTCGGGCATGACTCGTAACCAATTAATTGAAACGTGTTCTTTTGATTCGGGCGGTTCGACGACTAAAATGTTGGATGAATTGTTAGAATCAGGTTTTGTGCAACAATATATTCCTTTTGGCAAAGCCGTAAAAGACGCTGTTTTTAAATTATGCGATGAATATACGATTTTTTATCTAAAATTTATTGAAAATTCAAAAGCATTAGGCGATGGTGCTTGGATGAACAAATCCCAAACACCTGTTTATCGGATTTGGTGCGGCTTGGCATTTGAAAATTTATGTTTGAAACATGTGGCACAAATTAAAAAAGGGTTGGGTATTTCTGGCGTTTATACGGAACAATCGCTATGGCGTAATGATGGCAGAACGGGCGAACAAGGAGCGCAAATTGATTTACTACTCGACCGAGCCGATAATACCATTAATCTGATTGAGATAAAATTTTCAAATGCGGAATTTATTATAGACAAAAAATATGCGGCGGAATTGGAAACTAAAATGCGGGTTTTTGCAGAAAAAACGGGAACGCGGAAAAATTTGTTGATTACCATGCTTACATCTTATGGTGTAAAACAAAATGAGCATTTTCATAATACGGTTCAACGGGCTTTGACAATGGAAGCATTGTTTGAATCCTTATGAAAATTTTCGAAATAGGATGCTTATGATGTCAAGGATTACAAAGATATTTGGAGTTCTAATTGGGCGAAAACATCTTTCCAATCCTTGACATCAAAACCATCCTATTTCAAAAATTTCCTTTTCCCTTTTCGATACTCACTTGGCGGGCATCCCCTTTTTTGTTTAAACAGCCGCGAAAAATAACATTTCCACAAAAGCGTCATTGGCAATTTTATTCCGATAGGTTTTTATTGGGGCTTTTTGTTTCAATAAAATCAACGAATGGTAATTTCCTTCCAGAAAATTTCTTCGTTCTTGACGACCACTACAAAACCGCGTAAATTCTTTCGATTGATATACTTTTTTAAGACCAAATAGTTCTTTAATTGAACTTCCGCAGCATCTAACACGTCCTTTACGTCTTGTGTATCTTTCTTTTTAAGGTATTTTAATTCAAATGCAATTTCATATTTGGGCTTATAACCGCGCATCGCTTCCAAATAAATATCAATGTAACGGCGTTCTCCTTCGGGTTCCGAATTGATATAATAAAATTGTTGATGATGTAACAAACTAATAAAGACCGCTTTGAGTGAACCTTCATGAAATTGCATGGCATCGCGGTTCGAGTGAATCTTTAAAATCGCTTTTACTTGGTCTAAAAAGGGTTGTGGATTGGCATTTTTAGCCAATTCCCGAACGGCATCATTAACTGGATTATTATCAATGGGCAATTCTTCGGTATTTTGCAACAATGCCACAAAATATTGGGCGTATAATTTTTCAATCAAATAATTGGGATATTTAAAGACATAACTGCTTAAATCCCGTTCTACAATCGTCAAAAAACCCATGTAAAACAGCATACTGACGGCATCAGACGTGTTAAAACCACGTTCCAAACTGAATACTTCAGTCAATTCCGCCGTAATCGTTTGTTTTTCTATCAAAGTATTAAAGGTCGGTAAGGTAAACGGGTCTCGCCGAATGAGTTCAAATACTTGGCGGATTTTTTTGTAATCGGAAGCAATATTCGGGTCTAACAACGTTTTCGGATAATCCCGCAATGCCAAATATTGGCTCACAAAATACAAAACCATTGTTGAATTGTAAACCTTTTTCTTGACTCCATCACTAAACAAATAACCATTGTACCAATTGCGCAAATCCGCTAATATGTTGGATAAAGCTCCTTTCGCAAGCCCACTATTCACTAACAATGCTTTGACTTCGGCTTCTTGAAAACCCATCATATGATGAAAGGGCCACATTAGGGAAATATTGGTGGTAATATTATAACCACTGCCCATGCCATCTAAGGTCACAGGGGCAACACCTGACAAGTAAATGCGAGATACTTTGCCCAAACCTGCAACCGATTTCAACACTTCGTAAAAAACGCGTACCGCACCGTCTTCGCTCACAACGTTTTGAAATTCCCGACTGTGATAACTCAACAATTGATTGGTAAATTGGTCGTATTCATCAATCATTACATACACTTTATGGTCATCTAAGAGCCCGCGTTTGGTTATTAAATCAAAAAAATCAATTAAAATCCCCGAAGGTGTTTGTTCTTGTTCCAAGATGGCTTCATCATTGGGTTGAAAGTAGTTGGAATAGGTCTTCAAAAAATCTTTCGTTCCTGATTTCACTTTTTGCAAAAACGAATGCATCACTTCTTTCGGGTCTTTGGTGGTGATGCCACTGAAATCCATGCGAAGGATAAAAAAATGATTTGCTAATGGGGTAGGCTTTTTGCCGATATACAAATCGCCAAACAAGGGTTGAAATTGGTTTTTAAATTCTACGCCGTAGTAACAATGTAACATGCTGATAAACAACGACTTCCCAAAACGGCGCGGACGCAGAAAGGCAGGATAGTGAGTTCCCTTTTCTTCCAAGATTTCAATAAATTGCGTTCGGTCTTGGTAGAAATACCCATTCGTTCTAATTTCGGCAAAATCGGCTTTGCCATACGCTATTTTTAACATGGTATTGGATTGGGTGAACAGATGGGCAAAAATAAGGCTTTTTGCGGAAAACAACAGCCTTTTATTTCCAAAAATAAAAAGTGATAAATCATTGATGATGAACGATTTATCATTTTTCAAGTTTACAAATCAAATTTATTCTACTCCGAAACCTGTATGTGGGCGTTTCGACGGCGCATGAAAAGCTAAAACAATATCTTTTTTGGGAATGCCTTTTTCGACAAACACATCGCCAAAACCTTCATCGGTGCCATCATATTCGATATAAACTTTTTCATTTTTAATCCGCACATGTATTAAACAACCGTAAAAACGAGTACAATCTCGCTCCCGCCACCAATTGTTATAGAGCAGATAGTGCATTTGGGTGTCATCTTTGACCAAATACAATTCTTCATTAGGATTTAGTTTATCAGAAGCAATATATTCTTCTAATATATTGATAATCAATTGTTTATATTTTTTTAATTTATCCATTGGTAAATGATAGGTTTTTGTGGGTCAAACGTAATGATTTTTACACCATGTCTTTCTAAAAAACCTCGAATGAGATAGTCACTTATTAAATCCACATAAGCATCTATTGGAAGTGCCAAATAAGGAATTCTATCAGGGTCTTGCTTTTCCAACAAAAAAGCATAAAAATCGTACTGTCCAACCGAGTGATGTAATTCGTTGACATTGGAAGCCGTAATAAAACTTTTCACTTCCACTAATATTTTTTGGACTCCTTTTTCGGCTATCAAATATTTTTCGGCACCAAAATCGGCAGCCACTTTTCTTTTGCCTGCAAGTGATAATTTGTACGGATCATGTGTCACATTCCAGCCTTCATTTTGCAAGGCTTCTTTAACGAGATTATGGTAGATATCTTTTGCCATTGGTATTGGTTGCTTTGGTTTTGATGTTTCTTTAAAACCATATTTACGTCAAAAAGTTTTTATTTTTTTTGAAAAATAAAAAGGCAAAAGCGATGAAATATACGCCCGCGCCATTTTAGTAAATCGTTGTTTATCAGCATATTGCATCGCTAATGATAGCTCTATGATTTAAAACCTCCAAAAAATTTGGTTTTTACAAAGCATTCCAATATTTTTGCCCGCGAAAATAACAGAAATTGGGTTTATAAAAAAAGTACAAATGACAAATCAAGATGGTAAACATATCATTGAACCCGAAAGCCTTGTTCAAATTTTTTTAAGGCTTAATGGATTTTTGGCTTTGAGTCATGCCGTTGTTCATAGAGAAGTCGAATACACCTACAAAGTGAGCGCGAGTGCAACGATAATCGGCTTGCGATTTCCGTATGGGCGAGAAGGGTTAGCACCGATGTTTTCAAGCGATGCGCGATTGACCGATTTAGAATTGCCCTTTTTATTGCTCGGTGAAATGCAAGAGGAACTTTGTGGATTTGGCAAAAATTGGCTCAGTCCTAATGGTCCGCGTTTAAAAAGAATTGTTGTGGGAACGGGATTGTTTCCTACCGAGCAATTGGAAGGCGTTGTAACGGATTTGCGTACCAAAGGCTGGTATCAAGATAGGTATTGTATGGTACAAAGTGTTTGCTTTGGTGCTGCGGTCAATCCAGAACTCAATATGCCAGAGGTTATTCAAATTACTTGGGATGATTTATTTAAATATACGTTTGACTGTTTCCAAGTTCATGGAAAAAATAAGATGAATCATCCTCAATGGGAGCAAATTGGGCAAAAAGTTTGGCAGGTTGCCTTACAAACGCCTGTCTATGAAACGTTTCGGGAACAATTTGTTGTTGAAAAATGGAGAGTGTTCCCAACGGAACAGGCTGCTGAAACAACGAAACCAGATGCTGAGGGTCAATATGCATCGGTTGAAATAGAGAAACCTAAGCCCAAGCCTAAAATTCCGTATCAAGCCGTTTCCCGTCAAGGGGATAAAGACCCGCTTAAAAAGCAACCGATTCCAAGACCTTACAATCGGGATTCCAAACCAGAAGTTATTCATGAATTGTTTCTTAGAATCAATGCGGGACCGAAGTCCCTTAGACCCAAAAGTGTGAATGCTTTCTTGGCAATTTGTAAATCGCAGATGAAAACGGAGCTGATTAAATCGGATTTAGTTCACTTTCTGAGTCAATGTAAAGAGCCACCGATAGAAATTTTGGACGAAGACGTTATTCAATTCCTTCAATATCCTACTTGATTGAACCAAGCATCATTGTCGGAGTCGGGAAACAAATTTCTAAAACAGTGCAAAAGGAAGACAATGTACCTACTTTGTCTTCCTTAATTTTTTGAAAAAAGTATGTTTAATCGTTTAAACACAACTTAATAATTACTTAATACTGACTTAATGTAGAGTTAACATTCGGAATGGAACTTTGCACCATTATTTAATCAAACTCATTCAGCATGAAGCAGTTCATTTTTACCATCATTTTTAGTTTGTTTTTA
>JBDLWG010000388.1:0-5453 GCA_039804385.1 Bacteroidota bacterium | reverse complement strand
TGCCCGACAATATATTTACATGAGGATCCAATTTCCAATCCAAATCAAATTTATTCCATAATCCTTTGATTTTGACGCTTGATATGCAATTAATATTATTCATTTTAGTTGATTGATTTTTATTAATAGTGCAAAAATAAGTTTTTTTCACGCATTTGGCAAATGGCGTTGCATTAGAAATCGAAAATTTAAACGATTAAAAAAAAACTTGCGGCAAGTTTGAAACTTGCCGCAAGTTGTGTTCCATAAAATATTGATAATCAATTACTTATCGGACGTAAATACCGAACTCGTGTATTCCCGATTCATCCGTGCAATATTGTCAATGCTGATTTCTTTCGGACATTCCGCTTCACACGCACCGACGTTGCTGCAAAAGCCAAAACCTTCAGAATCCATTTGTTGCACCATATTTTGAACGCGTTTCGCGCCTTCCACACTGCCTTGCGGCATCAATGCCAAATGCGAAACTTTCGCCGCCGTGAACAACATCGCCGAACCATTCGGACACGCCGCTACACACGCGCCGCAGCCAATACAAGCCGCTGCATCCATCGCTTTCGAGGACAAATCTTTTTCAATTGGAATGGAATTACCATCTTGCGCTTGTCCCGTATTGACCGAAACGTAGCCGCCCGATTGAATAATGCGGTCAAAAGACGACCGATCCACTACTAAATCCTTTATAACAGGAAATGCACGCGCCCGAAAAGGCTCAATTACAACGGTTTGACCATCTTGATAATGCCGCATGTGGACTTGGCAAGTCGTCGTCCCTTGTACGGGTCCGTGTGGGCGACCGTTGATAACCAAACTGCATGTGCCACAAATCCCTTCCCGACAATCGTGGTCAAAGGCAACAGGAGCCTCTTTTTCGGCAACCAATTGTTCATTCAACACGTCCAACATTTCTAAAAAAGACATGTGTTCGCTGACTTCATTCAATTGATACGTGACAAATTCGCCTTTATATTTGCCGCCTTGTCGCCATATTTTTAAGGTAAGTTTCATATTTTAATTATTTTTTTAACACATAGGTCACATAGGGGAACATAGAACACATAGGGTTATTGATTGGGAAGCAGCGTATTCCTGTGAATGACCCTATGTGCCCTATGTCTCCTATGTGACCTATGTGTTCATTTATTTATAGGAACGATTTGTTAATTTGATATTTTCGTAAACTAAATCTTCTTTGTGCAATTCCGAATTTTTAACCGCACCTTTCGATTTCCATGCTGCTACATACATATAATCTTTATCATTTCGTTGCGCTTCACCCGACTCATCTTGATACTCCACTCGGAAGTGTCCACCACAAGATTCATTGCGATTCAACGCGTCTAAACACATCAATTCGCCCAAATCAATGAAATCCGATACGCGCAAGGCTTTTTCCAATTCTGGATTAAACTCTTCATTTGTACCTGAAATGTATATATCTTTATTTAATTCGACTCGCAAGGCTTGGATTTCTTGAATCGCTTTTTTCAAACCTGCTGCGGTTCGCGCCATGCCACAATATTCCCACATAATCTTGCCCAATTTCCGATGCAAACTTTCTGGCGATTGATTTCCTTTGACTTTCAATAAGTTATCAATACGATTTTTTGTAGCTGTTTCAGCTTCTGCGAAAGCGGCATGTTCGGTACTGATGCGCGGCGTTCTGATTTCCTTCGACAAAAACGAACCTATCGTGTAAGGCAACACAAAATAGCCATCCGCCAAACCTTGCATCAACGCGGATGCACCCAACCGATTCGCTCCGTGATCAGAGAAATTACATTCGCCCATCGCAAAAAGTCCGGGAACGGTGGTTTCCAAATTGTAATCGACCCAAATCCCGCCCATTGTGTAATGCACCGCAGGATAAATCCGCATCGCTTGTTTGTACGGGTCTTCTCCTGTGATTTTTTCGTACATTTCAAACAAATTGCCGTATCGTTCTGCTACTTTGGGTTGTCCGAGCCGTTCAATCGCTGCTGAAAAGTCCAAAAAGACCGCCAAACCGGATTCACCAACACCGCGTCCTTCATCACAAACATTTTTCGCCGCCCGTGATGCAATATCACGCGGCACTAAATTGCCAAATGCAGGATAAATGCGTTCCAAATAGTAATCTCTATCGCCTTCCGCAATCTCATTCGGATGCTTTTTGCAATCTTCTTTGCGTTTTGGAACCCAAATTCGTCCATCATTCCGCAACGATTCGGACATCAACGTTAATTTCGATTGATATTCGCCCGAAACGGGAATACAAGTCGGGTGAATTTGCGTAAAGCATGGATTTGCAAAAAAAGCACCGCGTTGATGCGCCCGCCAATTGGCAGTCACATTACAATTCATAGCATTGGTTGACAAATAAAACACGTTTCCGTAACCGCCTGTTGCCAAAACCACTGCATGTGCCGCGAAACGCTCCATCTTGCCCGTCAATAAGTTACGTGCAATGATGCCTCTCGCCTTGCCGTCAATGACGACCAAATCCAACATTTCGTGTCGATTATACAATTGGACACTGCCATTTTTGACTTGTCGGCTCAACGCTTGATACGCGCCAATCAACAATTGTTGTCCCGTCTGACCGCGAGCGTAAAACGTCCGCGAGACTTGAACGCCCCCAAAAGACCGATTTTCCAACAAACCACCATATTCCCGCGCAAACGGAACGCCTTGCGCCACACATTGGTCAATAATATCAACGCTGACCTCCGCCAAACGATGCACATTGCCTTCGCGCGCCCGATAATCGCCCCCTTTAATCGTGTCGTAAAACAACCGATACACCGAATCCCCATCATTTTGATAGTTTTTCGCTGCATTGATACCACCTTGTGCTGCAATCGAGTGGGCGCGACGCGGCGAATCATGGAAGGTAAAGGCTTTCACATTGTAGCCCAATTCGCCCAAAGTTGCCGCCGCCGCCGAACCTGCTAAACCCGTGCCGACGACGATAATGTCCATCCGCATTTTATTCGCGGGCGAAACCAAGGGCATCGAGGCTTTATATTTCGTCCATTTTTCCGAAATGTCACCATTGGGAATTTTGGAATTTAATTCATTACTCATTATTTCGTTTCATTTAAATTTGTCAATAAAAACGATTGTCAAAATTTTATTTTGAAAAATAAAATACAATGGGAATCATTGCAAAACCAATCGGCACTAAAATGGCATATGCCGTACCCACTGCTTTGATAATCGGCGTGTATTTTTTATGACTCCAACCCAAGGTTTGAAACGCGGATTGAAACCCATGCGCTAAGTGGAAATGCAAAACCACCATCGACAACACGTAAAAACCAACATAAATCGGGTCTTTAAACGCCGCCGCACACCTGCCGTACAAGTCTGCAATGGATTCTTTTTGTCCTTCATAAGTGAGATTTGCCAAAACGCCTGTTTTCATTTTCCACCAAAAATCGCCCATATGTAGGACGATGAAAAACAAAATCAACGTGCCGAGCAAAGCCATACTTTGCCCCGCCCAAGTGAGCGCGGGATTATTGTTGCGCACCGCGTAACTTGTACCTTTTGCTTGCCGATTTGCACGCCATAGCAATAGTCCCTGCACTGTGTGGAACAAAATAAAAAAATACAAACCGTAAGAAACGCTCTTAATCAATGGGTTATGCGTCATAAAATAACCATAAGTATTAAAAGCCTCTCCGCCGTCGCCTTTCAATAGTTGGAGATTGCCAATCAAATGCACCAACAAAAAGACAATGAGAAACAGACCAGTCAAAGCCATCGTGACTTTTCGACCAATCGAGGAAGATAGATAGTTAGTAAACCAACTCATAAGCCATTCGGATTAGATGAGTAATAAAATTTTAGGTTGCGTTTGCAACACATCTACAAAGCTATATGTTTCAACCGATTGTACAAAAGGACAAATGATTTTGAGGCTTTATTTAGAATCTATCTAAGCAATGATTCAAACCTTTTGCTCAAAAAGTTGTTTTTCTAACCAAAATCCAAAACGAATCAAACTTATCGCTATCTTAGCGCATTCAAATCAAAAAAAACAATCATGCTATGCAACTTTTCATCCATCCACTTAACTCAAACTGTATTGTACCGTACGATATGTCTATCAAACTCATTCAACAGTATTATAACGAAAAACATCGGATTCGACACTTATCCAAACAAGATTCGGAACAAGTATTGCGTCGTGCGTTTGCCCGCGTCTTGGAAGGCTTTGCTGCCAAACAAAATTTGGCACTTCTTGAGGAAATCTCGCATCGAACCCCACAAAAAAACCTCATTCGCTTTGATGGCGTGTTGAAAAATGAAATGGGGTTGGATTTTGGCTACTGGGAAGCTAAAGCGAATGTCAATCTCGAAGCCGAAATTCGGAAGAAATTCAATAAAGGGTATCCCAAATCCAATATTTTGTTTGAAGATGGCGTAAATGCCGTGTTATATCAGGAAGGCGAACGGATTTTGTCGGTCGAAATGGCAAATCAAGACGCGCTCAACCAGATTTTACAACAATTCTTCGCTTACGAAACCCGCGAATTACGCGATTTCAGACAAGCCGTTTCCGATTTCAAAAAGGATGTCCCGACGATTGCGGACACGCTCCGTCAAATGATTGCGGCACAAGTTATTGAAAATCAAGCTTTTATAATCAAACGAAATGATTTTTTGGCGATTTGCCAAACGTCGATTAATGCAGAAATTGGGTTAGAAGAGGTGGATGAAATGTTGATTCAACATATTTTGACCGAACAAATTTTTGTCGCCGTTTTCAGCGATGATCAATTGGTACGTGAAAATAATATTGCGCAAGCATTGTCCGCCGTCGAAACCACTTTTTTTAAAGGTTCGGTTAAACGGGCGGTGTTAGATAAGATTAAAAATTATTATGAAGTGATTGCATCGGTTGCACGACGTTTTGAAGGGCATCACGAAAAACAGACCTTCCTTAAAAAAGTATATGAAAATTTCTATAAAGCGTATAATCCAAAAGGCGCGGATAAACTCGGCATCGTCTATACGCCAACGGAAATAGTGCAATTTCAGATTAAAGCAACCGATTATTTGCTGGAAACGTATTTTGGCAAAACGTTGAGTGACAAAGGCGTGCAAATTCTGGACCCTGCGACAGGAACAGGTACGTACATTTGCGATTTGATTGATTATATGAGTCCGCACGATTTGAAGCATAAGTTTAAAAAAGAATTGCATGCGAATGAAGTGGCGATTTTGCCGTATTACATTGCCAATTTGAATATTGAATACACTTTTCGGAATAAAATGGGGCGTTATGAATCGTTTGAAAATTTATGTTTTGTAGATACGCTGGATAACGTTACGGCATTGGGTTGGAAAGGGAAGCAAATGGATATGTTTACGCTGTCGGCGGAAAATGCCAAACGCATTAAAATTCAAAATGAGGCGAAAATATCGGTCATCATTGGCAATCCGCCTTACAATGCCAATCA
>JBDLWG010000387.1:0-4989 GCA_039804385.1 Bacteroidota bacterium | reverse complement strand
TAAGTAAAACAGGCAATTGATACGATAATCAATTACCTGTTTGCTTCTTACAAGCCTTTGTTTTCCAAAGAGTTAGAAAACATTAAGTTCTATAATGTGCAAACGCTTTATTCGCATCAGCCATACGGTGCATTTCTTCTTTCCGCTTGACGGTTGCGCCTTCGTTTTTAGCTGCTGCAATCAATTCCGCCGCCAACTTTTCAGCCATGCCTTTGCCAGAACGTTGACGTGCATACTTGATGAGCCACTTCATACCGATAGAAATTTTGCGTTTTGCGCGGATTTCAATTGGAATTTGGAAGGTAGAACCACCCACCCGACGACTTTTGACTTCGACGGTCGGCATTGCATTGTTCAATGCTTTTTTCCAAATCGTGTGTTCATTTTCAGTGGTGCGGGCTTTTACCAAGTCCAACGCATCATAGAAAATGCCATATGCAACAGATTTTTTACCATCCCACATTAAGTTGTTCACAAACTGTGTAACGGAAGGGTCATTATAGCGCGGGTCCGCATCAAGTGGCCGCGCTTTGGGTTTTCTTTTACGCATCTTTTCGGATGTTAAAAATCAAGGAAATTTGTTTGAACACCTGCGAATACTGAAGGATCTTTCCAACCATCAATTTGTAATACCTTGATTTTAAATCGTATCGGTATCACGCTTCTTCGTCAGATGCAATTTTTTTTAAACGCAATAAGTTTCAAATCAATCGATTAGGATTGAAATGGCTTATTTCTTTTTGCCTTTAGCTGGTGCGCCTTTAGCTGCTGGAGCTGGTGCTGCACCTGGTTTAGGGCGTTTTGCGCCATACTTAGAGCGAGACTTTTTACGGTCTTTAACGCCCGCCGTATCTAAGGCTCCGCGTACAATCGTGTAGCGAACGCCCGGTAAATCTTTCACACGACCACCGCGAACTAACACGATGGAGTGTTCTTGCAAGTTGTGACCTTCTCCTGGGATGTAGCAAATCACCTCATTTTTAGTCGTAAGACGCACTTTCGCGACTTTACGTAAAGCAGAATTCGGTTTTTTCGGAGTCGTCGTGTAAACTTTCGTACAAACGCCGCGTCTTTGTGGACAAGCGTTTAAGGCACGAGATTTACTCGGTTCTTCGATGACCGTTCTGCCCTTGCGAACCAATTGATTAATCGTAGGCATGATTTTTTTAATAGTTTTTACGGTTGTAAAAGGTTGATTATCAACGTTATAAGATTAAAACGCCTTTAAAAATTTCTAAAACCGCTATTCGAGGTGCAAAGGTAATCTTTTTTGATGAATTGGTAAAACGAATCTGTTTTTTTTTGGTTTTTTTTATGAAAAAGTGATTTTAAACGCAAAAGATTTAACTTTGCGGGAATCAATTTGTTATACACCTCAAAAAAGGTGTTTCAATTGAAAAAAAGTTTGGTATTTTAGTTTCAACATTTCCAAAAGAGCGTATCTTTGCACAAATCGTTGGATATGAAAAAGATGCACTCGTTGCTTCGCGCAACTCAATTCACTCAGATGAGTGATACCTTTAATAAAACAGCCTGTTTTGTGGATGCCAACGCCTTCGTGGTGCAAGGGGATTCCTTAGATTTGTTAAAGCAGTTGCCCGATGGCATGATTTCACTGATTTTAACGGATCCACCATATCATTCGACCAAAAAGGAAAATATTACCAATGACACTGCTTTTGATAGTGATGAGCAGTTCTTGGCTTGGATCGAACAGTTTTCAAGAGAATGGAAACGGATTTTACGCCCTAATGGAAGTCTTTTTATGTTTTGTTCCGCTGCGATGGCAGCGCGATTAGAAGTCTTATTGTCTCAAAATTTCAATGTTTTATCGCATATTGTTTGGACTAAACCCAATGACCCTGGTTTCGATGGTTGGAAAGGCAAAATGCGCAAAGAGTCGCTTCGACAATGGTATGCCCATTCTGAACGCATTTTATTTTTAGAGTCTGCAACAGATGGCAATTTAAAACGCTCTAATTTTGGGCACTTTTTAAAATCCAAACGACAAGAAGCAGGCTTATCTATGCACGAATTGACGGCAATGGTTGGTGCACACGGCAAAGTCAATCATGGGGGCGCGGTTTCCAATTGGGAAGCAGGGCGCAATATCCCAAGCCCTGAACAATATGAAAAAATCCGTGAAGGGATTCTTTCAACAGGCATCGTTCCTGAAATGCCGATTTATGAAGATGTGATTCGTCCGTTTGAAGTGAATGCCTCCGTTGAATTTACCGATGTCTGGAATTTTAATTCCGTTCGCCCGTATAAAGGCAAACATCCTGCGGAAAAACCATTGGAGATGTTAGAACATTGTATTCGAAGCACCAGTTTTGAACACGATATTGTTTTAGACTGTTTTGCAGGGTCGGGAAGTACGGCGATTGCCGCTTTAAATTGCCATCGAAAAACCATTAGTTTTGAAATTGAAGCCGAATGGGTTCAGTCCATTAAAAATCGGTTAGAAAATCATGACCAAGAAGTTCTTTCGGTGTTAAAAAATAGACAGGATATTATGAAATTGAATAGCAAACCCAAACAGCCTAGCCTTTTTTTCGGATAGTATAGCCTTCTAATTCGTTTTTATCAACGACTTGCGCCATCCAAGAAAGGGTATCAAAAATGCCCATATCTTTGGTCACGACATTGCAATGATGGTGTCCCCAACCTAAATTATAAGGTTTATGATTGAATTGTCCGATTCGTAATTCATTGATATGAAACAAATTAAGTTGTGTTATAGTCAAATCGGGGACATCGCGTCCTTCAGCTTGTTCCATACGATTGTAAAAACCTGTTGCCGAAAGCGGTTCTAAACAAAGGGGGCAAATGGTTTGTCCGTGACGGTTCAAAATGCGAGCCGCTTGCAATTCAGTTCGGTCTGCTAATTGCGCCTGTTCGCACCTTTGTTGAATGATGGTTGCCCGTTTGAGCGCATCGTCTGACTTCATCCCTTGAGCGATGGACACCGCTTGAGCATCATAACATTGCCAATAGAACCATTCTAATTGGAGCATCGTTTTTTGAATCGTATCCCGATGCGCATATTCATAAACTCGAATCCCTGCGCCCTTTTTACCTGTTGAAGTAAAGCCTTGATTGATTTTCCCACTTTTTTGAGATGTTGTAGCGGGGACTCGTGCAACATACTCGCCACCTAACGGTGCAATTCGATTGGTTGCAGGCTGCCAATTTTGGTGTTGAGGGTTCAAGCGATTCCATTGTTCTCTGGTTTCATAAAATAAAAGCGTATTTTCGCCTAAGCGTAAACCTTTGTCTTCCAATATTTTAGCAAAGTTAGGCGTTTCAAAATAATGCTCAGGTTTTACTAAAACAATAAATCCATGCTCATAAGCCTCTTGAGGAGTTCGTCGTAAACAGAGGTCATACAATGGGTACGGAATTAAAACCGTTCCATTTCGATTCACCCGATTTTGAAAAATTACATCGTCGTCCGCGCCTCGCGTTTGACCTGTTTTATAAATTTTACGCTGCATTAATGTAGGTAGTTTTGGTAATCTTTGTTCCATAAGTTATAAATGGGGCAATTTACAGTTAAATTTAGTTTTTTTAAAAAAAATTATAGAAATCAATTAAAAAGGCGGTTTGATTCCAAAATAAAGGTAGTTTTGCCACTTGAAAATAAGTGTTTTGAATTGAAAAGGGCAAAATTGGAATCGTATAAACGTCGGCAAGATTTAAAACCTTGCCGACGTTAGCTATCTGAAACGCGATAGGGGTGCGTGTGTGCAATCTGGAAGATGTAGTTTAACTGGAAAAATCCGCATAGCTCGTGCGGGGTTAGGGGTTCGAGTCCGCTCATCTTTCCTGAAAGACGTAGTTTAATTGGAAAAATCCGCACTCCAAAAAAAATACTTTTAAAACAATTTTATTTTAATATTTTACAAATAAAAATATTAAAATAATTCAAATTTTTTGGGCACATTAACACAAATATGGTAGTTTTGCAGTGAAAATTCAAAAAATCAAACAACGATGATTTGCCCAATTTCAAATTTTTATTGGCAAATATTCAATTAGCACCCAATTCTAAAATTTTGAATTTGCCAGAAGAAAATGTGTTACGAATTAGCGGCGGAACCTGCGGTGACCGAGTTAGAAGTCACAACTTTATTGGCGTTTTTCAAGGAGCAGCCTGCGCCGAAAACGAAAAAACGCCGTTCCAAAAAAGATAATTGAATTCGGAATTGAATAAATTTTAAGGAATGAAGGACGTAAATGCTTGATTTTGAGCAAAAACAACGCATTTACGTCTTTCATTCCTTGAGAATTCCTTTGTTCCTAATTCAACTCATCTATTTCGCGCATCAAACGCGCCGTTTCCGCAAGCGCGACAATGATTTTTTGATAATGCATGATATCATCAAAATCTAAAATCCTTTCTTTTCGATCTTTCAACCCTTTTGGGGCATTTTTTTTGTTTGAATCTATTTAAGTGCATTAATCAATGATTTTACTTGAATGATATTTTACATATTTAAAAACATCTATTTAAATGGATTGTAAATAGCTATTTCTTGGATATGCTTAAAATCACTCTCATTGCGCGTCACCAGTGTAAGATCATAAACAATTGCGGTTGCACCAATAATTGCATCAGGTGTTTTCATCCTTTTCCGCTTTTTGAGTTCGATTGTTTTTTTCTGAATCGCATCATCTACGAAAATCGTATGTGCATTTTCCAGAAATGCTTCTGCTTCAGCGCGTTTGTCACCGTCCAATAAATGCCATCCCAAAACTTCAATATGAGTAATGGTCGAAATATTGAAACTGTTTTTAAAAATTTCCAACAATGCGCTTTCATGGTTCGCTGGAATTTCATCATTGAGATAATAGATGATAACATTGGTGTCTATTAGAAATCGTCGGTCCATTCGTCGCGCATATTTTGGAGTTCTTGCTCAATATTGAGGTTTAAAGATTTGATTAATCCTTTGTATTTCAATGGATTAAATATTTTTTTAGGTT
>JBDLWG010000386.1:0-10214 GCA_039804385.1 Bacteroidota bacterium | reverse complement strand
TATCCAATCGAGATTGCTCTTCTTCTAATAATTGAGTCAAAATATTGAATGAATGTCCCGCAGGCGTAAACGTTTTAACGGGGTCATCCGACCAAAATTTAGCAATTTCAATCTGTTCTGCGGTATTTTGTTTGGTTTGAACACTGACCAGCTTTGCTTCTTTCCAAAAAGCGGATGTCGTGTCTGATGAATATGGAATCATCGCAGGCACTAAGGATTCATCCAAATTTTTAGTTAAAAAAGGGCGATTTGAACCCCATTTTGGAGTCAGTGGGGTTGTTACCGCACTTGTTGGAACCCATTTATCCACACCCGTCTCGGGAGTGAAAGGCAATTGAAACGGGTCAAGATACGCTTGATGCCCTTTATCGGTTTTAGAATACGCATAAATGGCTTTGGCAATCGCTACGCCATACTCTACCGATTGAAGGATATCGCCCGAATTAACCTCTTTTCGGAAACGCTCTAAGTTTAAACGCTCTGTATCTTCAATTAATTTCGTATTTTCAGTCGTAATTTTGATTTCAAACAAATTGCGCAAAATCGCAGCCATCGCGCTATTGGCAACAATTGCCCAATTATAAGCCACATTTTCCTTCGGTTTAGGCATATCTGCAATGTTTAAACCATTGATTTGCCCTGCTAAAGACTGTCCATTGCCTGTGTACATGCCCTGTACAACGGCTTCGTGCAACGTCAAGCCAGCATAGCCCAAAGCCCTTGCTGCTTGCGGTGGAAAAAATCCAGGTGTTTCTTTAATCAATTTGGTCTCCACTGTAAACCAGTAGCGAGCAAAATCACCACTATATTCAAAGGCATATTTGCCCGTCACAGGCGTTGTTTCTTTCCGACAACTGGCTAAAAAGAGGGCAGCCGTAAGACCACCACAAAGAAGATTGCGTGTAATATTTCTCATAAATAAATGGTTATAGTATCGTTGAATCCAAAATTAAAATATTATATTTTCAAGTAATTCAAAATATCATTCTAATTTTAACGTTTTGTGATATTCCTTACCATGAAAAGGTTGGAGTTAACAGTTCAATTTCTATTCCAGATTTTCAGACGGCAGATTTTAAAAAGGGAACGAAAGTATTCAAAAAAAAGTAAAAACCTTACAACCGTTGATTTTATAACCGACTTAGACCGACTAAACGATTTACCCATCCATTACGATATGTCTTCTGGTAAATTTAAGGTTTAACGCAAGTTTATTTGAAACAAAAAAAATAACAATTTTTTAAGATAAAAATTCGTTAAGAATGCTTATTTTTCCGTCTTAATGTTGGAAAAAACGAAATCCGCTATCTGCGCAACTATCACAGAATAAATAATTATCATGCAACGTCGTGAATTTATCCGCCAATCGGCATTATTAGCCGCAGGGACTGCGCTAATGCCGTCTGCCTTAAATGCCTTTTCACCCTTCGGACCCAAAACGAAACCGAAACCTATCGGCGTACAACTTTGGAGTTGCAAAGACGAGATGAAAGAGGATGCAGCTGCCACTTTGAAGCAAATCGCTAAAATCGGTTACGATTATGTCGAAGGCGCGGGCTACAAAGACGGCAAAATGTATGATATGAAACCATCGGAATTCAAAAAATTATTGAAATCTTTTGAATTGAAAATGACAAGTGGTCATGTCGCATTTAAACCTTCTTTTTACAATAAAGAGAAAAATACCTTTACAGATGAATGGAAATTAGCGGTAGAATCGGCTAATGCCATGAGTCAAAAGTATATTATTTGCCCTTGGATGGACGAAAACGACCGTAAAACGCTGGATTCGGTCAAACGCGTTGCAGAGGCTTTGAACAAAGCGGGTGAATATTGCAATACGCAAAACATCAAATTTGGCTATCATAACCACGATTTTGAATTTAAGCAAGTGGAAGATCAAGTTATTTATGATGTATTATTAAAAAACACCATGCCTGAAAATGTTACTTTTCAGATGGATTTGGCTTGGGTAACGTTTGCTAAAAATAAACCTGTGGATTGGTTTAAAAAACATCCAGGTCGTTTTGAATTATGTCATGTGAAAGATTTGGCAGATGAAACCGAAAAAGATTCTTGCATTGTTGGTGATGGCGTAATTGATTTTGCTGAAATCATCAAAAGTAAAGGGGTGGCAGGTATGAAAATGTACATTGTAGAGTTGGAACATTATAAAAAAGACCCACTCAGCGATTTAAAGGCTTGCCACAAAAATTTTGATAAAATCTTGAATCCTTAGTCAACTATTTACACGATTTTAGGTTTAGCTATTGCTTGAATTAGGATTTTTAGGATGGGTTAGATTTTTTTAGGATTCTTATAATCCTAAAAAATCCAACCCATCCTAAAAATCCTAATTCAAACCACCCTTTATAATTTAAATCCTTTATTATCAAACTATTATAAATATTTTTAAGCATGATAAAAAAATATTTTGCGTCATTACCGATGCTTGTTATCGGCTACATGGCGCAAGCTCAAACGGCTGCAATCCCTTCCGACATCTCGGCATTGCTCACAAAGCATGCTTGCGTCACTTGTCACAAAGTGGATAAAAGAGCTATCGGGCCCGCTTGGTCCGAAATCGCAAGTAAAAAATATACTAAAAAACAATTTGCTGCATTGGTGAAAACCCCTGTTCCTGCGAACTGGCCTGGCTATATGCCGATGGCTCCACTCCCGCAAGTGCCTGTGAAAGATTTGAATAAAATTTCAGATTGGGTAAAAACATTAGCGAATTAAGCTACTAAGTAGTTTAATTAAGTGTAAAACTTGCGTCAAGTTTGAAACTTGACGCAAGTTAATTTGCTGATTTCCAATCATTTACAATTTGAAAATGAGAATTGCTTTTGACCTTGATAATACATTGATTCCCAATGCTTTCGATTTTGAAACAGAATTGCCCAACCGAAAATGGATGGCAAAATTATTTCGTTATGAACCATTGCGTCTCGGTACGAAAGCCCTTTTTGATGCCTGTCATGCAAAAGGTTATGAAACATGGATTTACACAAGTTCTTTAAGGTCAACCTTTTACATCCGTAAATTATTTTGGTTGTATGATATAAAATTGCATGGTATAATCAATCAGATGATACATGATGCTGTCGTAAAAGTAGGTAGTTCAAAATACCCGCCTCACTTTGGCATTGATTATTTGATAGATGATAGCAAAGGCGTTCAAATGGAAGGCAAACAATATGGATTTAAAGTCATTTTGGTTGATCCATCGGATTGTTGTTGGGAAAAACGCATTTTGAATAGTTTACTTTCGTAAAAAATTTGGAATTTTCAGATTTTATGCTCATATTTGTATGGTGAAAAGATAAAAATTCATCTTAATCAAATTTAAAATCATGCAAAAGGCGAATCCACTTCTGGTCACTTATCCGCTTGCTGTCGTCAAGCCGCAAAAGCCGAAACCAGCACGGCTTTATACGCTTGGGGAATATCTGCAACGGGAAGAACGCAGCGAAACTTTAAATGAGTATTTTAATGGCATTATTACAAAACTTACTATGGCAAAAGGCGACCATAACCAAATTATTATGAATACTGGCACTGTTTTAAACAATACGTTTGATAAACAGGGGAAAAATTATTACGTTAGAGGCGGACAACAATCCGTTTATTTGCCGAAACTCAATGAATGCCTTTATCCTGATGTTTTAGTGATTGCCGAAACGCCTCAATATTTTGATACCAATGAAATATTGCTTATCAATCCGTTAATCATTATTGAAGTTTTGTCAAAAGGCACTGGCAAATATGACCGCACCGATAAGTTTACGAAATATAAAACATTGGATTCAATTCAAGAATATATTTTGATTGACCCGAAACGATGTTGTGTTGAAACTTGGTTCCGAGAAGGGTCAAGGCTTTGGAGTGATGCAGAGTTTGACCAAATGGATTCGGGGCTTTTGCTGCGTTCCGTAGGTTGTTTGTTAGATATGAAAGCGATTTATAAAAATGTTACTTTTAAAAAATAATCCTTAAAATGCAACGTCAATTTGAACGCTCTATCGCCGATATTTTGTTGGAAGTCATCCGCACCATGAAGTGGACAGACCGAGTTAATGATGCTAAAATTGTCGCTATGTGGGGCAGGGTGATGGGCAAAAATATTGAAACTTATACGCGAAAGTTATATGTACGCAGACGCGTTTTGTTTGTGGAAATAGATTCATCTTCGTTGCGGCACGAATTATTTTATGGAAAAGATAAGATTTGGCAAAATTTAAATAAAGAATTAGGCGAAGATTATCTCAAAGATGTGGTTATTCGTTAGTAATTGAATAAATTGGAACGCGGATGACACGGATTGGGCGGATTTTCGTGGATTTAAAAAAAATCCGCGAAAATCCGCCCAATCTGTGTCATCCGCGTTCCAATTGAGCCGATTAAGCGCGCGGAGCTGGTTTTTTCTTACCTTTCATTTGTCCAGCTAATTGCACTGCTTTAAATGCATTAACCGTTCCGCCTGTGCGCGAAAGCGTTGAAAATTCTACTTTTTCCTCGCTACCCGGTTTTTTAACCTTAAAAGATTGCTTAACAACCGATTTTTCAATACATTCTTTAATTTGTCCAGCCGTCAAATCTGGAAAATGAGAGCGCAACATCGCTGCAACACCCGCCGTCACAGGAGATGCCATCGACGTACCACTTGCATTTTGATATTTGCCATCAGGCGTAGTCGAATATAAATCCACTCCTGGAGAAAAAACATCTACATTATTTTGACCATAATTGCTAAAATTAGCCACTGATTTGTCATCTGTTTTCCACGATAACGCACCTACTTCGACCCAATTCGTTGCTTTTTTCTTGCCAAACCAGCGTTTCCACAATGATTTGCGCTCAAAAATCGGCGTTGGAAAATTCGTATGGTCTGCATCGTTATTTTTCGCATCATTGCCTGCCGCATGCACCAACAAAACATCATGGTCTGCAGCATATTTCACTGCCCTATCCACTGCATTTTTATCCCACGAATAACTTTTGCCAAAACTCATATTGATAACACTCGCACCATTATCCACCGCATACCGAATCGAATTTGCAACATCTTTATCGCGTTCATCGCCGTCAGGCACACAACGCACTGCCATAATTCGCACATTGTCCGCAACGCCTTTGATACCTTTATTGTTATCGCGAATCGCGCCGATGATACCCGCAACATGGGTTCCGTGAAATGCATCAGGCCCTTTTACGTCATTATTGCCATAATTTCTATCATCAGGATTGGAATAATCATCTTTAACAATATCCTTACGGGTATCTAAATCGGGATTGTATTGAAATTTAGCCTTGCCTTCATACCGTTCAATCTCCGCTTTCAATTGCTCATCCAAATCACCCCTCATCTTGGCAAGCGATTCTTGGTCGCCTTCAGACTCAACCAATTTCAATAAAATCCCTTTGCTCATCATTAAGGTTTGGTCGCCTTTTGGGTCTATTTTATCTATATTTTCTTTGGTAATTCGTTGGTCTTTTAAAACCGTTTCAGCAGCTTCTAAAGCCTTTGTAATCAAGCTCTTAGTCATTTCAATTTGTTCTAATGCTTGAGTCGCTTCATTGCGATTTTCTTCTACTTCTTTCTTGATTTTTTCGTAATCTTCATATTCTTTTTTATCCTTACCTGTGAGTTTGGAAACATCCATTTTATCAAACTTGGTGCGCAATTTTGCATAAACCCGCGTCACTTCCAACGTTTCGTGATGCACATTTTTACCATCCTTATTCCCCAAAAAATTCCAACCATAAATGTCATCTACATAACCATTTTTGTCATCATCAATGTTATTATTCGGAATTTCACGCTTATTAATCCACATGATGTCTTTCAAATCCTCATGTTGCGGATCCACCCCGCCATCAATCACGGCAACAATCACCGTCTGCCCCTTTTTGCCCTTCAACAACTCTCGATAAGTCTTTTCCGTACTCACGCCGTTGACACTATTTTCGGTTTTGTCCAAATTAAACCAATTGGCAGGCGCTTTGTCCTTTTGTGCAAAACCATTGTTGGCACAAACCATGCTGAATCCCATTACTATCGGGAAGCGTAATTTCATATTATTTTAATTTTTATTTGAATTAGAAAATGTCACCACAAAGGTATTGATATTGACGTTTCTAAACGCTGAAAAACACGATTTTTGGATAAATTTTACTACGAATCACTGTTTTTTTTAGACTAAAAGTCGATTTTACTTTTAAAAGGTTGCGTTAGGGCTGCACAAACATCGGCGGTGCAGCGCGTACTTTTTCAATTAATTTTTTATAAATCTCATTGCCTTGCAAAATGCCTTCATTACCAACCAAAATTAAATGTCGTCTTGCACGGGTAATTGCCACATTTAATTTCCTATCAACGCCTTCTTCTGACAACGACATCAACGAATCTAATTGCGAAGCGCGATTCGTACAAAGCGAAATGAGGATAATATCCCGCGCACCTCCTTGATACCGTTCCACCGTATCAATCGTCAAAAGGTCAGGATTCCTGCCTTCTTCTTGCAAAACTTGCCGAATTTGGGCAATCTGCGCCCGATACGGCGTGATAACGCCAATCGTATAAGGTTTCAAATCGCGTTGATTTGATTTATAAATTGTTTCAAATGCTGCCACCATTTTGGCAATCAAAACCGCTTCATACCGATTGGTTTTACTCCGTTTATCGGCATTGTCAACAGGCGTATCGAAAAACAACATTCGATTTGATAAAAGCTGTTTTTGAAACGATTCCGCTTCTTTTTCTAACTTTAAACCAATGGGTTGCAATTGTTTAGCGTTCATCCCTTCTGGCAAAATACGCAATTTGCCCTCATAAAATTCTTCACTTGGGAAGCGCATAATATCGTCGTGCATGCGCCCTTGCCGACTTAAACGGTCAAATGCCCAATGCCAATCTTCATATTGACTCTTTTTATACAAGCGTTCAAACAACGAATTGCGCAGGTTTTTCAACCCAATCGAATGCAAATTCGGTGCTTCTACAGCCGATTCTTTTTCCGATTGCGTCACCACCGCAGGCAATTGTTTATGATCGCCAATCAACACAAATCGTTCAAAGTGATGTAATAAACCCACTAACATTGGTTCTAAAATCTGAGATGCCTCATCAATCATCACCGTTTGAAACTTTTTGAGTTGAAACAGTTCACTTTTGCCCAATATCGAAGAAACCGTAGCCACAAAAACGCGTTTTCCTTCAATATAGGTTTTCAACGTTTTTCGGGTCGAAATCGCTGCAATTTGTCCTTCTAACAATTGGTCTCGATACGCCTCCCCTGTTGAAAACCGCGAACCAATCCGCGAATACAAAGGTTTGACCCAATCACCTAAATCTTCTATGGCTTCACAAATTTCATCTACGGCTCGATTCGTATAAGCTAAAAGTAAAATATTTTGCTCCGAATGTTTCAATAAATAACCCACCAAATGTTTCAACATCACACTCGTTTTCCCTGTACCTGGAGGGCCCCACAACAAAAAGTAATCTTTGGATTCAATAATTTTTTGAAAAACGCGTTTTTGCTCCTCCGTCAAACCTTGTTTTTCCAAATAAGCAGCGTTGAAATGGTGTTCTGTAGCCTGCATCGGCGGGCTTAAACCCAATAACAAATCGCGTTTGGGTTTCAACGCTTGCGCAAAATCAAATAAACTCCGATACATTGCCGTAAAACTACTATCCAATAAATCATGTTCGATGTGCCAAAAATGCGTTGTTTCAAACATGCTCTGATTCAACTGTCTGGAACGCAATCGTATGATTACCTTGTTTTTATCAATAGCAATAATCGTTGATTTGAAAATTTGATTGTCCAAAGCCGTGCTTGCACCGTCGGCATCATCCGCAGGATATAAGGCAATAATATCGCCAATTCTAAAATTCGCTAACTCTTTGGTGCGCTCCGTGCGCTGAAAAGTGATGAACGGGTCTGCCTCTGTCGTCTTATTTTCGTCTATTTTGAGGTAACTTAAAATTTCAAAATCATCTTCTTTTTCTTCCAAACTTTTGAGCCAAAGCGATGCAACACCTTTCAATCCGTCAACACCTTGCGCGCCCGTTTTTGCCAATTGATGTTCCCGCGAAATGAACGACGTAAACGCCATGAAATACGTGCGTTCCAAATCGCTCATACCACTAAATACTTTTTCAAAATGCTCCACTTGGGTTCGTTCAAAACCTTTTGCTTCTTTTTGCATTTTTGAAATCATTCGTTTAAAAATATGATTTTCTTGAAATAAAGAATCGTCTTTATTCAAATTAACCAAACATTGTTCTAAGGCAAGAATTTGATTGCGTACATTAATCGCTTCTGCTTGTTGTGATTTGGCAACAGGCGCGAACTTCAAACGGTCTTTTTCTAAACCTGAATAGAGGATAAAATTGGCTGGTTTTGTTTTATTTTTAAATGACGATTCAATCATTAAATCGTACAAAAGCGTTTGCATAAAGTGATTTTGGTTGATACCATAAATATTTGCTCGGTATAGTTTACCACTTTTTAACTCGACAATCGCTGATTTATCATTTTTCGGATTTTTATAAAATAAATCTAATCGCCCTTGAATGCCAAAAGTTTCCGCCGCAAAAGAAGGTTCGATAAAACAGTCCGCAAGTTGTATGTTATGTCGTTGAAATTCACCTTTGACCATGAGTTTGATGCCGAAAAAGTGCTTTTTAGATTCGTCCATAATCTCGTGCATTTCTTTTTCCTCATACAAACAAAAAGCTAATGGACTGAGCCTAAACACTTTGCGAAACGTCGTAGGAAAATCCGCTTCAGGATTGGCAATCAATTCATCTAAAAAAAAGTTGGCAATATTTCCAATCATCATCGCTTTGCCCATTGTATGCGATTGAAATTTTTTGAGCAAATAGGTCAATGCTTCCGCGCCTTCACTCCGAAAACACTCCGCAATACTCGTGACATCCACCAAATAATCGGGTTCAACGACAAACATACGCGGTCGCCAAATGCCCTGAATATCGACTTCGACCTCAATCAAATTCAACGTCAACGGAAAACCAAAATATTCTTTAATAACCGCAATCGTTTTTTTAAAATTTTCATTGCGTTCTGGGATATTGTACTGAATCCGAAGCACCGCACTTGGGTCTGTTTCCCAAGTTGCCACAAATTGTTCTAATTTTGGGTCATCGTATAAAATCGTGACGCGGGCTTTTGAATAATGTTTTTGAATTTCGACAGGTTGCAATTGATACGCGTAATTACGCGGCAGGATTTTGAACAATCGCTTTTTCTCCTCCGCATCCATCGGATTTTCGGCATCTTCAGTCAAATGTTTGACCGATTCGGCACAAACTTTCAGTCCGAGCCAATATTCTGCAGTCATTTTTTCATTGATTTCCGTCGTGCCTGTGTATTCATTCATAGAACGCGCCACTTTGCGGAACGCATGAATGTAAAATTGCATTCGACTTGGAATATCATATTTTTGACATGCAAAAACGATTCGCGCAAAAAGCGTTGTAAATTGGATTTTTTCTAATGCAGTTGCATTAACAAAAACTTGTATCAATAAATCGTGCAACCGATTGATTTTGACCACTAAGGAAACACCATCAGAATTATCCCAGATTTTGAGGATTTCACGGTAATATAAGCGCGCTAATTCGTTATTTTTCATATTATTTTTCAAAAAAATGTTTAAAACACAACGCGCAAAAGTAACAAATTGATAGAACTGTAAACGTTTTTTACCAATTATTTTAACATTTTTTTAAAATCCTTATATTTTTTGCGCAAACGTTTGATATAGCAAAAATAGGAATCGGGAGATTTATTTCCCGCTAAATATACTCAATATTTAGCGGGAAATAAATTTCTCGACTCCTATTTTTTTTGATTGAGTTGCTGCATCAATGCTTCAATGTATCGCTGTTGTTCTGCAAGAATCCTATCTTTTTCCTCCAAAATCTTATCTTTTTCTTCCAAAACCTTGTCTTTTTCTTCCAATTTTTGTTCGTATTCTTGCGTCAAATCTTCAATCGCTTCTTCCAAATCCCGTTCTTTATCTTCGAGTTCTTCAATAATTTCATCTTCCAACAACATCGTATCGCGGATTTGTTTTTCAACAATCGCTCCTTGTAATTTCCGCAAAATCGGCAAAAAGTGAGCAGGAATCGTCGTTTCATCAATCTCCAAAATATGAATATTCGTCGTTTTATACGTTTG
>JBDLWG010000385.1:0-7380 GCA_039804385.1 Bacteroidota bacterium | reverse complement strand
GGGCGATTGGATTTGAGTTTAGAAGGTTGTCGGCAACGCGATAGAATGGTTTTTGAAACCTGCCACCGACATAAAATACCGATTGCGGTCAGTATGGGCGGCGGCTATTCGGAGCGTTTGGCGACGATTGTGGAGGCGCATGCCAATACCTTTCGGATGGCGCAAGATGTGTTTTTTTGAAAAAATAACTTAATTTAAATGAATTAACGTATTATTAATGCTTAAATATGTTATAAATGCTTGAATTAAGAACTTATTGAGTATGCCTCGCGCTAAATGGTTTTGTGTTTCTGAAAAAAATCAAAATCATCGCTCTATCGGACACCCTTTCTCGCCGACCTTGATGCTCCATTTTAAATCATTGATAATCAATTTTTTACGTATCGAATCAAGGTCGACGAGGTTGCAACCCTATCCAGTACCCACAGCATCAAAAATCCCGAAGGGATGCCCTTTGGGTAACTCAAAGATTCCGCCCGCCTCTTCAAAATCCCGAAGGGATGCCCCTTTGGTAGCTACCAAAGGGCATCCCTTCGGGATTTTGAAGAGGCGGAGACGGATTTCAAGTTGCCGAAGTGTCATCCCTTCGGGATTTTTGATTAAGACCTCATGTTACGCAAGTCTTTTTTGAAGGCAAATCTAATTTCGTTTTTCGATAGAATAGGTTTCGAAAACCTTCAAGGTTTCCGAAACCTACGCTCTTTACCAACTAAATCTTTTTCTATTTAAAACGACCTGCGTAACATGAGTTAAGACTTCATCTCTTGCTAAACGAGTTGGTTGATTGCTCAAAAAGGCATGATAAGACGAATGAGGATAATTTTTAAAATGGATAATAAAGCGATGCTTTTGTGGATTAAAATGGATGTAATAGACCAAATGCAACAAATGAGAGTCGGTTTCTACTGGAATTCGACGAAAAGGCTCCTCCAATAAAGTGCCTGTCCGATTTTCTTGATTGTTAATGGCTTGTACATAACCGTTAAAGAATTTCGCAAATTGATTGCTGAATATTTTTTGCACCGTCCAATCCACATTTAGACTTTTGACAGGGAAATAGAAAAAGGCTTCGTAGTCGGGAAATTCAATCTTTAACAACGCAGCGTGTAATGATTTGTCAAAAAAAAAATGACAAAGTTGCATAGTTGGCTAAAAATGCTCACATTTGCACTTCATTTTGCCGCATAGGTTTCGGAAACCTTGAAGGTTTCCGAAACCTACTCATAGAGCCCTATTATTTATTTCAATACCAACAAAAATCAGTAATTACAATGTCACAAAAAAAGAAAAAAAGCTTTTTCTTTTGAAGATGCGTTGTTAACTTTGCTGTGCCGAAAAAACAAAGATGAATAAATTACTTTTTTGTGCAATGCTATCCCTTGTAGGCGTGAGTTGCCAACAAAATCAGCCCAAAATAGATAAATCAGCCGCAACAGCGTCCAAAAAAGCGACGAATTATTCCAAAAGTATTATTTTTTTTGGTAATAGTTTGACCGCAGGTTATGGACTGAATGAGGTGTCAAATGGCTTTGTATCGCTGATTCAGCAGCGAGTGGATTCGTTTGTCTTGCCTTATAAGTGTGTCAATGCAGGACTCAGTGGCGAAACAACCGCAGGCGGCGCGAATCGGGTGGATTGGATTTTGCAACAAAAAGTGGATGTATTTGTCTTGGAACTCGGTGGAAATGATGCTTTACGCGGGATACAACCACCTGTGAGTATTCAAAATTTGCAAACGATTATCAATAAGGTCAAAGCCAAACATCCTGCGGCGCAAATCGTGTTGGCAGGCATGGAAGCTCCCCGCAATATGGGCAAAACTTATACGGATGCGTTCCATGACATGTATAATAAATTGGCGGCACAGAATAAAATTTTGTTAGTACCGTTTATTTTAGAAGGTGTTGCAGGTATTGCAACCTTGAATCAAGGAGACGGTATCCATCCAAATGAGGCTGGAAACAAAATAATTGTTGAAAATTTGTGGCAATACTTACAAAAGGTACTGTTACCATCGTAATTTTGTTGCGTCACAAAGAAAATGAGGCACTTCATCTCCTTTGAACAGAGCCAAACGGTAATTTTTAAGTACAAAATTTAATTTTTTAAAAAAGCATTTTAGCAAATCCAATTTTGCGCATTGGAAACCCTTGTTAAGAAAGGATTCAATTCAGCCCAATTTGTATTAATGAAATGTTAATGTTTTGTAAATAGGTGCATTTTATTTAAAAAAATAAGATATTTGTAAAAAATAATGAAAATCAATTAACGAATTAATAAAAATATTTTAGGACACACTATAAAACAATCATGATTATGAGGATTAAAACAGCATTTTTCACCCTTGCAATGATGCTTGGGTTTGGTACTTTTGCGTCAGCGCAGTTGGCAGAACCCGTTAAATGGTCTTTCAAGGCACAGTCACTTGTTGATAATGAATATGAAGTAACTTTGACGGCGGATATCGCAGAAGGTTGGTTTTTGTATTCACAATATTTGTCAAGTGATGATGGTCCCATTCGCACCACCATTCAATTTGAAAAGCATCCCGCGCTTGAATTGAAAGGCAAAACAGAAGAAAAGGGTCATAAAAAAGAAGGTTACGACCAAATGTTTGGTATGAACGTCATTAAATTTACGGGCAAAACGCAATTCACTCAAAAAATCGTGGTCAAAGCAGCCGATTTGCATTTAGTACGCGGAACGTTACAATATATGACTTGCAATGGTCAAATGTGTATGCCGCCAAAAGACATTCGTTTTAAAGTTAATTTAAAATAATTTGTTTTAAATTGTCGCAAAACGCAACAAAAGGAATCTAAACCGAATGGTTTTAGATTCCTTTTGTTATAAGATGCGGCATGCTGATTTTGTGGTTTGCGAAATGATGCGTTTATTTGCAACGGGTTTACGCAAAAGATGCCCTAAATTTCAATACCATCCTATGTCAGATTTTAAAGATGTCGAAAAGGCATTGTGGACGGCTGCCGATAAGATGCGTAGTAATATGGATGCTGCCGAATACAAACATGTCGTCCTCGGGCTCCTTTTCCTCAAATACATTTCCGATGCATTCAGCGATTTGAACGCGCTTTTACACGCGGGCGAAGGCGAATACGAGGGCGCAGTTGAGAAATTTATTTCCCAATGACTCCATAAAAGGGCATTTTCGGCGTTCAAAACCATTTCTGCCTTTTAAAATATCAAAAAAATGCAAAAAAAATTTTCTATCTAATAAAACTCCTTTATTTTTGCCCAAAAGGTATCGAAAATTAAAATTTTTCGTAAAGTTAAAATAAAAAATTGGGCATAAAAATCAGCCGATACCTTGAAAACTACATCACAGATTCAGCACGACCGAATGTCAAACCTAAAAATATCGCCTAACGCTGCCCCGCAAGTCGCAGCACAAGGGCAAACGGATGGAAGTGAAACTCCAGACTTTAACTTTATTTTCAAAGAAGATATGTCTGTCAAACCCTTGTTTAAGATTCGGGAAAAAGGCAAATATGGCTTCATGGATGGGGATGGCGAAATTGTCATCGAACCTCAATACCCGATTGCGGAAGATTTTAGCAATGGGTTTGCCCGTGTCAAAATCTTTGACCGCCTCCTGCCGATGGATCATTTGGGCAGGCTTTTGTTGAAAAAGTTGTTCCATTTCGTCGGGACGTTTGAGGAAGGCTTGGCGCGGGTGCGCATGGTCAACCTCTGGGGTTATATTGACGGCAGGTGCAATATGATTATTGACCCTCAATTTCAGGATGCGGGCGATTTCAATGGCGGTTTTGCGGCGGCTAAATACAACAATTTGTATGGTTTCATCAATCGTTCAGGCGATTTTGTCATCAAACCGCAATTTGAAGCGGCGGGCAAATTCAATAATGGACTTGCAGCCGTGCGGATTGCAGACAAAAATGGTTATATCAATTCCAAAGGCAAAGTGGTGATTGAACCTATTTATGATTTTTGCGATACGTTTCAAGGCGATATTGCCGTGATTATGCTTGAAAATAATTGGGGATTGATTCATAAATCAGGTAAAATTTTAATAACACCCCAATTTGAATATGTGGAAGGTAAATCCGATGGCAAATTTACAGAAGGCTTGGCGATTGTGAAACAAGGTGAAAAATATGGTTTTGTCAATCCTGAAGGCACAATGGTGATTCGCCCTGTTTTTGATGATGTTTTGCCGTTTAGCGAGGAAGTTGCGGTATTTCGATATAAAAATAAATTTGGATATATGACCGCTTTGGGCAAACTGCATATCGAACCCGAATTTGATGCGGCGCAATCGTTTTCGGAAGGTTTGGCGGCAGTTCGGGTGCGCAATCAGTGGTTGTACATTGATATGGAAGGGAATATTGCCATTCCGCCCCGTTTTGTGGACGTTTCAGAACCGTTTAAAAATGGTTTGGCGCGGATTGAAAAAGATGGACATTGGGCGTATATTGATATGAGTGGGAAAATTGTTTGGTTGGAAGAAGAATAAATGGACCTTTTACCCAGTTACAACGTTTGGTGGGTTTCAAACCCTCCAAACGTTATACTACCCCTTTTTTGAATTGTCCTCCAAAACGACTCCATTTGGAACCCAAAAGTACAATATTTATAACCAAAATTTTCATAATAAAAGGATTGGATACATTTATGTCCCCCAAAAGCAAGACCTATTCACAGGTGGAAAAGTAGGCGATACTTCTTTCACGGATGAGAAAATAGATTTATTTGCATCCGCCAAACTCATTTTCTCCATGCAGGAATGTCTTACGAAGACCGCAATTAAATTCCGTCCTTGTAAAGCCATTTCGCGTTTATCGGCATGGTGTGCTAGCACAATGCCGCCTTTGATTTGCAAACCGTCTCGTTTTGGGGATGCCAATAAAACCCATTCATTAGGATACTTTTTCTGAATAACCTCCAACGATAAATAATAATTTAATTCAATAGAAGGCGTTTCTGGAAGTGTAGGAATCGTTACATTTTTATTAAATTTAATATTTAAACGATTCAAAAACAATAATAACGCTTCTAAATCAGATGGTTTATCAATGTCTATCACGAGTCTTGTCATTGGTATGAATTTTAAGATTGAAAATAAGGGGTTCCTATTTTTACTACAAAAATAAACGCATTTCTTGAATTGACCAAATAAAATAAGGATACATACTCAAAAAAAAAGGTGGATCAAGTTTGCACTTGACGCACCTTTTGGGTATCTTCCATCAATCGAATTAAGCCTTTGCAGTCCCTTTCGCTTTTTCAATCACCTCTTTTGCAACGCCCGCAGGTGCAGGTGCATAATGCGCGAACTCCATTGTTGAAGAAGCGCGTCCAGAAGTAATCGTCCGCAATTGTGTTACGTAACCAAACATTTGCGCCAAAGGCACTTCTGCTTGAATCGAAACCGCACCGCCAATCCGTCCTTCTTGACCTTTCGGCATCCCGCGCCGACGGTTCAAGTCACCTATCACCGTACCTACATACTCCTCTGGAGTCACAACCTCCAATTTCATAATCGGTTCGAGCAATACAGGAGCCGTTTTCGGCGCAGCCGCACGGAAACCCTCTTTTGCACAAAGTTCAAAGGCAATTGGTTTGGAATCCACCGCGTGCATCGAGCCGTCGAATACGCGCACTTTCATCGAATCAATGTTGTAACCAGCCAAAATACCATTATTCATCATTGCGGTGAAACCATCCGTAATCGGTTTGACATAGTTTTTGTCAATCGAACCGCCCACGATACCCCATACAAATTGTAATTTTTTCTTACCAGATTTGAATTCGTCTGTTTCCAAGAACGCCTCATCCGCAGGCCCCAATTCAAATGCCATATCTGCAAACAAACCAGAACCACCCGATTGTTTTTTCAATTTTTCTCTATGCGTAATCTTCTCGGTTAGAGCCTCTTTGTAATTAACTTGCGGCGCACCTTGATTCAATTCAACACCAAATTCACGGCGCATACGGTCAATAATAATCTCCAAATGCAGCTCACCCATCCCTGAAATCACGGTTTGAGCCGTGTCTTCATTATACGCAACGCGGAACGTTGGATCTTCTTCAGACAATTTGTTTAAAGCCATACCCATTCTATCCATATCTTTTTGGGTTTTCGGTTCTACCGCCAAACCAATTACTGGTTCTGGGAAAGTCATCGATTCCAAAATGATTGGTTTATCCAATGCGCATAACGTGTCCCCTGTACGGATGTCCGTGATGCCTACTGCCGCACCAATATCGCCCGCTTCCACGAAATCCACAGGATTTTGCTTGTTTGCGTGCATCTGGAATAAGCGAGAAACGCGTTCTTTTTTGCCAGAACGAGTATTCAAAACGTAAGAACCTGCCTCCAAACGACCTGAATAAATGCGTATGAAAATCAAACGACCGACGAACTTATCCGTCACAATTTTAAACGCCAATGCCGAAAAAGGCTCTTTCACATCGGGTTGACGCGTAATGGGCTTATCCGTATTGGGGTCAATGCCTTCAATCGCATCAACATCCATCGGAGACGGCAAATACGCACAAACACCATCCAAACAGGCTTGAACGCCTTTGTTTTTGAACGCCGAACCGCACATTACAGGAGTCATTTTCATTGCAACCACTGCTTTGCGAATAGCGGCGCGCAACTCATCTGGACTGATAGAATCGGGGTCGTCAAAAAACTTTTCCATCAACGCATCATCAAATTCAGCTGCCGCTTCCACTAATTTTTCCCGATATTCCGCAACCGTGTCAATCAAATCCGCTGGAATCGGAATTTCTTTATAAGTCATGCCTTGGTCTGCCTCATTCCAGATAATCGCTTGGTTCATCACCAAATCCACGACACCAACAAATTTCTCTTCATTGCCAATCGGCACTTGCAATGGAATTGCATTCGCACCCAATTTAGCTTTCATATCAGCAACGACACCGAAAAAATCGGCACCAGCTCTGTCCATTTTGTTGACAAAAGCCAAACGCGGTACTTTGTACCGGTCCGCTTGTCTCCAAACGGTTTCAGATTGCGGTTCAACGCCATCCACAGCCGAAAATAACGCCACAACTCCATCCAACACGCGCAAAGAACGCTCCACTTCCACCGTAAAGTCAACGTGACCAGGCGTGTCAATAATATTGACTGGATACTCTTCGCCTTTCCAAAACCATTTCGTTTTAGTGGCAGCAGAGGTAATGGTGATACCGCGTTCCTGCTCCTGTACCATGTGGTCCATCGTCGCCGCGCCGTCATGCACTTCGCCGATTTTGTGCGAGATACCCGTGTAATACAGAATGCGCTCCGTCGTGGTCGTTTTACCAGCATCAATGTGGGCAGCAATACCGATATTTCTCGTGTATTTTAAGTCCTTGGTTGCCATGATT
>JBDLWG010000384.1:0-7697 GCA_039804385.1 Bacteroidota bacterium | reverse complement strand
GAAATGATTTTCTCATACCGCTATTTATTGAAATTCGTCGTGAATTAACCTTGCGGTACGAAAAAGAGTACCAAATTCCCTTTTTCTTAAAGTAGAATCAAGTGTTTTGTGACAGTGTAATTAGTTGTAAAGGTTGTTTTTGAGTTCAAATTTACGATATTCAACATCCATTTTCAATAAACCACTTACTTGTACTAATCGAATTTAGGACTTTAAGAACACTTACGTAAAGTCCCTGGACTTTACGTAAGTGTTCTTAAAGTGTTCTTAAAGTGTTCTTAAAGTCCCCCAAATCAGCCATAATTTATCTGTGATTATTTTTAAAATAAAATATGTTAAATTTGCGTTTATTCAAAATAATATTTCAAAAAACATAAAATCCTGTTTTTTTTAAGTAAAATTAGAATTGTTTTTGTTAGAATTGCTCTAATATCTTACTTTTGTCATTCATTAGTATAAAAACAATATCATGCAAATCGTTTTAAATATTTAAAAACGGATAAAATGATTCTTTTAGACAGCCATATCTTATGATTATTTCTACAATAGTAGCTGTAGCTAAAAACGGCGTGATTGGTCACGACCAACAAATCCCTTGGTATTTGCCTGCGGATTTGAAATATTTCAGACAAAAAACATTGAATCACTGGGTACTCATGGGCAGAAAATGCTATGAATCCATTGGTCGCCCTCTGCCGAAACGAACCAATGTTGTCATTACACGCAATCCATTTTTCATTGGAACAGGCGTTATGACCGTACATTCCATAGAAGAAGCCTTGTACGAAGCGCGAATACAGGGGCAAAAAGAAGTTTTCATCATTGGCGGCGGCGAGATTTACCGACAAACCCAACCATTTTGGAATCGAATTTACCTAACAGAAGTGGATATTGAACCTGTCGGCGATGTTTTTTTTCCAAAAATCAAGGCAAATGAATGGGAAATCGTGGAGGAAGTCACGCATGAACCCGATGAAAAAAACGAATTTAAATATACGTTTAAAATATTAAACCCAAAATAATGGAAAAGTCGTCGAAGTTGCAACTTCGACGACTTTTCCATTATTTTGGGTATTTTTTAATTTTTTTTTAGGATATACGTTTTTTGAAAAAATGTATTTACCTTGTTATTAACTTAACCAAATTAACTAATTTTTTTTCAATACGAAAAAAATCGGTTTATAATAAACTGTTAGTAAACACCTTTGGGATTTGATAAATATTTTTTTAAAATAATAAAAATTTTATTTCATGCTTAAAAGATTGGTTTTTATCGTATAACTCAAAATAAAGTTTTAAATATGCCCTTTTTTACCAACTTGCATACTTCAAAAACCTGCCTATCTTTGCACTAACAATTCAGTAATGGCTTCTTGGAACAAGCAAATTGCTGCCTTATTTTTAGGATTTCGAACTTTAATTTTTTATAACTAAAACCCCCGTATCATTTTATGAGACAGTTATTTGCTACACTCAGTCTCTCTGCTGCTTGTGCTTTGAGCGCAGGCGCACAGTGTCCTACTTTGTTTGAGCCTGCTAATATCAGCAACGTCAACAGAGCACCTCATTTTGCGATTCCAGTACTTTCTTTCACGGCACCGCTCACACCGACGGCTTCATCGACTGCAAATTCGATTAGTTTGACTTGGCCTATTTGTAAAGATGCCGTAGGTTGCAGCAAAAGCACTTGTTATGTGGTTCAAGTTGCAGAAAAAGGGGGCGCGTTTAAAACGGTTGATTTGGTGTATCGGGCATCTGCTACGATTCGCTCTTTGAAACCCGCTACAGATTACAAAGTGCGCATATTGGCGCAACCTTGCGACCTAAAATTGTACGTAGCTGCGCAAACGGGCGATGATGCTGTTGTCGCACCGAACAGACCTACTACTGTTAATGCCGATTTTAATGCGAATGGTATTGCAGATGCTTACATTCGGACAGGCAGTAATACTTGTGGTATGGCTTCATATGAAGATAATGGTACAAGTGTGAAAGCAACTCCAATTAGCAATGGACAAACGACTTATTCGGTCATACAGCGTGCAACGGATGTTGATTATTACAAAGTAGAACATTCTGGCGGTGTTTTCAGTGTTGGTTTATTGAATGCTGCGCCAGGGGTGACGTATTCTGTGTTAGTTGAAAACATTTTTGGCAATAATCAAGGTATTCCATTTAGCAGCAGAAATATCGTTTTGGGCAGTTTTGCAGGCGGTAAGGATGTGATTGGCAGTGGTACTTTGGCAAAAGGCACTTATTATGTTAAAGTTTTCTCGACTTCAAGCTACAATCCAATGCATTGTTACGCATTGAAAACCGCTTCGAGTGCAACTTCTTTCGAGAAAGTGGCAACGGAGGACGTAACCGCTCGAATGGATGCATTTCCAAATCCTGCAAACCAGTTATTGACCGTTAATTTGCCAACGGTTACAGAGGCAACGACGGCAATCGTAACGTTAAGCGACATCGCTGGCAAAGCGATTTTGAAATCAGAAACGAATTTGACAGACGCAGCAAGCCAAATCGAATTGGATGTGAATGCAGTGGCGAATGGCATGTATTTAATCATGGTACAATATGGTACAACGACGTTGACGAAAAAAATCGTTGTTGCGCACGATAGATAATTTTAACGGGTGTTTTGACACGTTTCAGCACGTATAGAGGGGTTTCCACTTGGCAAAGTGGAACCCCTTTGTTGTATTTTACGTAATTTAATTATGATTTTATTGTATTTTATAAAATAAAATTTGTTATTTTTAAGGTTTAACGATGCTAAAAAGTAAGATTGGCGTTATATTTGTACGTGTTTGATTGAAATTATTTTTTAACAACAAACAGTAGGAGCGAACTACAAAAAGAGGAAATACCGCTTTTTGCCTTACCTGTTTATCAAAAAGAACAAACCATGTCTGTTTTAAAAGTCATTGAAATTTTATCCAATTCCAAAAAATCTTGGGAAGATGCTACCGTTAAAGGCGTTGAAAAAGTCGCTAAAACCTTGCGGAATGTGCGTTCTGCGCATGTTCAAACCCAAAGTGTCGTCGTCGAAAATGGTAAAGTGACCGAATTTCGCGTCAATTTGAAAGTTTCTTTTGAGATAGAGTAGTGTTGAAACACATAGTTCACATAGGAAGACATAGGACACATAGGGTAAAGTACTTATTTTAACCAAAAGCCGTTATGTGCTATGTGTCCTAATGTCTTCCTATGTGAACTATGTGTTAAAAAAATCAATATATTTATGAAGCCTTTTAAGAATCTCAAAGTCATTGAATTATCAAGTGTGCTTGCGGGCCCTGCGGTCGGGATGTTTTTCGCAGAGTTAGGTGCGGAAGTCATCAAAATCGAAAACCTAAAAACGGGCGGTGATGTCACTCGTTCTTGGAAATTGCCCTCTGAGCCTGCGGATGCCCCCGATTCAGCCTATTTCCATTCGGTGAATTATGGTAAAACGCATTATTTTTATGATTTTCAATTAGATACAGATAGAAAAAAAACACATCAGTTGATTCAAACGGCTGATATTGTGATTGCTAATTTTAAAAAATCATCGGCTATCGCGCTTGGGATGGATGCTAAAACGTTGCGAGCCATGAGTCCGACCTTGATTTATGCGTCGATTCATGGTTTTGAGGAGGATGATGACCAAGCTGCTTTTGATGTGGTATTGCAAGCGGAAACAGGTTTTATGTATATGACGGGCGAGCGCGGGCGCACTCCTGTCAAGATGCCTGTTGCATTGATAGATTTATTGGCGGCGCATCAATTGAAAGAAGGCGTTTTGACAGCGTTATTGGAACGCGTCCGAACAGGCAAAGGCAGTACCGTGACCGTTTCTTTATACGAATCGGCGATTGCGTCCTTAGCCAATCAAGCCACAAATTGGTTGATGGCGGGCAAAATTCCGCAACGCATTGGGTCTGAACACCCGAATATTGCGCCGTATGGTGATGTGGTTTCGTTGTCGAATGGAACGGATATCGTGTTGGCAATCGGAACCGAAAATCAATGGAAAATGTTATGTAAAGTATTAGATATAAGAGAGTTATGGAAAAATGAGCGTTTTAAAAACAACGTTTTACGGGTGCAAAATCGCGTCGAATTGATGTCGATTTTGCGCACTAAAATGCAGGCTTTGGAAGCGGATAGCGTTTTAGATTTATTGAAAAAAAATAATATTCCTGCGGGCGCGGTGTTGAATATGCAGCAAGTATTTGAAAATCCACAAGCCCAAAAAATGATTTTGACAGATGCAGGTGGCAAAAGAGTTAAAACGACGGTCTTTAAGATAAGTTGAATCCGTCCTTAATTCCTAACACGCGCACCTATTCCTAATGCAAACAAAAAGCCCTCCTGCTCCGAAGAACAGAAGGGAATTGTTAGCGTTTCAAAGAAGAATAGGCGACAATATTTATAATAACGTTTCAAAGTGTTCAAAAAAGCATTTTAAGGTCGATTTTTTTTATAAAAAAAAATAATTTGTTGTTTGGTTAGGATACGCAAAATTACGCTACTTGGAAATAGGTTTTGTATCGACTTTTAATAATTTGATATTTTTTTTTATCTAATATCAATAAAAAAATGTTATTAACGCTTTGAATTAGGATTTATGGGGATGATTAGGATTAATTTTAAGGTTCAATCCTTAAAATCAATCCTAATAATCCCATCAATCCTCATTCAAACCACAAGTAGAAAGCACCGTTTGTTGTCGCTCCACTTCATTGCCCGTTAGAATCCTATATTTTTTTTGATAAAAAACCAATTCTTTTTCGTATAATTGAAATAAATGTTGCCTATCCATTGGATTTTCGCGCAACGGGTCTGCTTCCCAAGTAATTCCTTCGGGCGAACACAATAAATAAAAATCATAAGTACGTTGTTTGATTTGATTTAAAATCCAAGCATCACAATGACCAAATTTGACTATTGACCAAATTTTAATCGTAATCAAATCGGTATCTAAAATAAATAATTTTGCATTCATATTTTTTTTAAAAATTTTATTTTCCAATTGAATTTGTCCTTGTGCGATTTTTAATAAATCGTCATAAACATAAACCGTCGTCTTTTTTTTTTCAAAAAAAACGCGGGCATATTCCGACACCATAGGACAATCAAGTTGCGCCGACAATTGGTGCGTCAAAGTGGTTTTTCCAGAAGACTCGGCTCCTGTGATGACGATTTTAACGGGTTTCATTGAATTGATATGATTTTAAAAAGTATATAAAATAAAAAAATTAAACACTTGATAATCAATACTTTAAATCACTGCATTCAGGTATGAATGCTTTTTTTTCAATTTGTTATACATTTCAATTTTTTTTAAATTGTTTGATTTTGTATTGACATATATTATTTAAATAACCTGTAAAAAAAGAATTTTTGAAAAAAAACGAGCATGATTCCTAAATACTACCGTATCTTTGCGGCACAAACCAGATAAGAACAGCACGATGAATACAGTCTATTATCGGAACTGATAACTTTCCAACTGTATGACAATCTCGCTTTTCCATACGATAAAATCCTTGTTGAGGCAATAGCATCACGCGTTTTGCCCTGCAAAGCTATGTTTTTTATTACATTACAACCAAAACCCAACAGTTATGAAAACCCTTGTATTGGCTTTTTATTGCTTTATTTTTGCCGTGTCAAACGGTCAAGCGCAAGAATCTTTGGCATTTGTAACTCCGCAATCGCTTTCAATTGCCGCCTCAAACAGGGATGCAGCCCCTGAGAAAAACCTTAGACCTGACAGTGAACCTGCTTTTGAAGGTGGTTATACCGCATTACGTCAATTTATTAACACGCATTTAACGTATCCTGAAATAGCCCGTATGAATGGGGCAGAAGGGAAAGCAGTAGTTCGTTTTTTAGTGAATGAAAAAGGGATTGCTACTCGTATAAAAGTATTACGTTCACCCGGTTATGATTGTGATAAATCTTTAATAAGTTTGATTCAACAAATGCCCAATTGGTCTCCTGCGTTCCGCAATGGTCAAGTGCAGAGTGGGTGGGTGTTGTTAGAAGTGGCATTCCGTTTGCAATAGGCTTATCTAAATTATAATCACATGAGGGCGCGAGGTATTCTGAATGAATATTTCGCGCTTTTTTTTTATTTTTATTTACCTTTGCCGCACTTTCGCATCTCGTTGAGCGTTTGGAGGGTTTGAAACTCTCCAAACGCTGTATAGAGTTCGTTACACATTATTTATCAACCAATTATATATCAATTTTTTTAACATGTCTGTTACCAATAAATCGCGCCTTTCTCGTTTAGCGCGCAATATGTCCGAATCGGAAACCCTCAAAATGGCGCAAATGGCACGAGACCTCCGCGCAAAAGGGCATCAAGTGATTAGTCTCGCTATCGGCGAACCCGATTTTGATACGCCAAAAGCCATCAAAGAGGTGGCTGTAAAAGCATTGATGGATGGTTTTACGAAATATACGCCTGTTCCGGGCATCCCCGATTTGCAACAAGCCGTATCCGACAAATTTAAAAGAGATAATGATTTGTCATACGCACCGAATCAAATTGTGGTCAGCAATGGTGCCAAACAATCGATTGCCAATGTCGCAATGGCATTGTTGGATGAAGGCGATGAGTGTATCGTGTTCGCCCCGTACTGGGTTTCGTATGCCGAAATTATCAAAATGACAGGTGCAAAACCTGTTTATGTGTGTGCGGGCGTGGAACAAGATTTCAAAGTTACAGCGGCACAAGTGCGTGCTGCGATTACGGAACGGACGAAAATGGTCTTATTTAGCTCGCCTTGTAATCCATCTGGTTCGGTTTTTAGCAAAAAAGAGTTGACAGCAATTGCGAATGTGTTGGCGGAACATGATGATATTTATATTGTTTCAGATGAGATTTATGAATATATCAATTTTGGCGAAAAACATTTTAGCATTGGTTCGTTGCCGCAGGTGAAAGACCGCACAATTACGGTCAATGGTTTTGCGAAAGGATTTAGCATGACGGGCTGGCGATTGGGTTACATGGGTGCGCCGAAATTTATTGCAGATGCTTGTGTGAAAATTCAAGGACAAATTACGTCTGGTGCTAATTCGTTTAGCCAAAAAGCAGCCGTTTTTGCTTTAAATTCGGATTTGACGGAATCTTTCAAAATGCGCGATGCGTTTTTAGCGCGTCGTAATATGATGATTCAACTTTTAAGTGAAATTCCAGGGTTTCGGGTCAATCATCCACAAGGTGCTTTTTACATGTTTCCCAATATTAGCGCGTTTTTTGGCAAATCGAATGGCAAGATTGTCATCAAAAATGCAGATGATTTGACAGATTATATTATGATGAATGCTTATGTGGCATTGGTCAGTGGCAGTGCTTTTGGCGATGATGCGTGTATTCGCATTTCCTACGCGGCGAGCGAAGCGCAATTGCGTGAAGCGGTGCAGCGGATTAAAGAAGTATGTGCTCAATTGGTTTAATATTAATATCAAACCTAAATGGAATGGTGAAAAATGTTTCGTAGTCGGGAAATTTAGTTCCCGCTATACTTTGCGTTGGTTGATTTTGCGATAGGATGGATGTACGGATTTCACGGAGTCGCACCGATTGGTACGGATTTAAAAAAAATCCGTACCAATCGGTGCGAATCCGTGAAATCCGTATATCCATCCTATCGCAAAACCATCGTGCGTAAAGTATAAATAGTTGGAGACCCATT
>JBDLWG010000383.1:0-6209 GCA_039804385.1 Bacteroidota bacterium | reverse complement strand
AGTTACGCTTGCGCTTTCGGCGTATTGAAATTCATGGGCATGGGCGGCGCGTCTTTATCTTGAATTTTGCCAAATTGTTGTTCATACCTGCGCACATTATCGTTCAAGGCATGTAACAATCGTTTTGCATGTTCGGGAGTCAAAATAATGCGCGATTTCACTTTGGCTTGCGGCACATTCGGCATGATGCGGACGAAATCAACCACAAATTCGCTTGGACTATGCGAAATAATTGCCAAATTCGCATAAGTGCCTTCTGCCAATTCTTCGGGCAATTCGACATTCATTTGATTGGGATTTGGACTTGGGTTTGGATTATTACTCATTTTTTTACGTTTTTAATGACTGTGAAAAGAGTTATGGACGCACCTAAAACGCGGAAATACCTTAAAAGGTTAACGGAGTTGTTAAAAAAAATCGTACCTTTACGCCCCGTAATGCAGAGAGTCAGTTGTTTTTAACCAAAAATGTCAATCAATGACCAAATATATTTTTGTTACGGGCGGAGTTACTTCATCCTTAGGCAAAGGCATCATCGCAGCATCCCTTGCAAAACTCTTACAAGCGCGCGGTTTTTCAGTGACGATTCAAAAATTTGACCCGTATTTGAATGTCGATCCGGGTACGCTCAATCCATATGAACATGGCGAATGTTATGTGACGGATGATGGCGCGGAAACCGATTTGGATTTGGGTCATTATGAGCGTTTTTTAAATGCGCCCACTTCGCAAGCAAACAATGTAACCACAGGTCGAATTTATCAAACCGTGATTGAAAAAGAACGGCGGGGCGATTATTTGGGTAAAACAGTGCAAGTCGTGCCACATATTACCGATGAAATCAAACGCCGTGTGCAATTATTGGGTAATACGGGCAAATGGGATATTGTTTTAACTGAATTTGGCGGTACAGTGGGCGATATCGAATCGTTACCTTATTTGGAGGCTTTGCGACAATTGCGCTGGGAATTGGGTTCGGACAATTGTTTGGTGATTCATTTGACCTTAGTGCCTTACCTCAGCGCGGCTAAAGAATTGAAAACGAAACCGACTCAACATTCCGTAAAAGAATTGTTAAGCACAGGCATCCAAGCGGATATCCTCGTTTGTCGCACCGAATACCCGATTCCGATGGAGTTGCGCCGCAAATTGGCGTTGTTTTGCAATGTCGATGTCGGCTCTGTCATTGAGGCGATTGATGCCGAGACAATATATGATGTACCTTTGTTGATGCTCAAAGAGCGATTGGATGTGGTGGTTATCAACAAATTGCGTTTGAAAGACCGCAAAGACCCTGATTTGAAAGCATGGAAAGGCTTTTTGCGACGGTTGAAAAAACCATCTAAAACCATTAAAATTGGGTTAGTTGGAAAATATAATGAATTACCAGATGCGTATAAATCGATTTATGAAGCCTTTATACATGCGGGCAGTGTCAATGATTGTAAAATACAAGTGGTTCCGATTCATTCTGAAAAATTAGAAGATAATCCTGCGAATGTTAAATCCTTTTTGGAAGGGCTGCATGGCATTTTAGTCGCGCCTGGTTTCGGAAAACGCGGGATTGAAGGTAAATTGCAGGCGATTAGGCACATTCGGGAAAGTAAAATCCCCTTTTTTGGCATTTGTTTAGGCATGCAATGTTGTGTGGTGGAGTTTGCGCGACACGTTTTGGGTTTGGAAGGCGCGTCTTCCACAGAAGTCGATGTGCATACGCCGCATCCGTTGATTGATTTGATGCCTGAACAAAAACAAATCCATGCCAAAGGTGGTACGATGCGACTTGGCGCGTATCAATGTCAAATTAAAGAAAATTCTAAAGCACATTTAGCTTATAAAACATTGACTGTCAATGAAAGACATCGACACCGATGGGAATTAAATAATCATTACAGCAGTGCCTTAGAAATGGCAGGTTTACATATTACGGGCGTGAATCCAGAAACAGGACTTGCAGAAATAGTGGAATTGAAAGACCATCCTTGGTTTGTTGGCGTGCAATTTCATCCAGAATTGAAAAGTACGCCCGAGAAGCCGCATCCATTGTTTGTTTCTTTTGTGAAAGCCTGTTTAGAACATTGAAAAACGATAGTACTATTGGAACGCGGATGACAGATGGGTCGGATTTACACGGATTTTTAGTTAAGAAATCCGTGCAAATCCGCCTAATCCGTGTCATCCGTGTTCCAATTTATCCACCTAATTATCGAATCACAACAACTTTTTGAATCGCGCGCATTTGTTGATTTTGAACTTGAATAAAATAATAACCTTCCGGTAAATCATTGATATTCAGCATCATAGCATTTTCACTAATAGGCATCAATCGTTTCAAAACAACACGTCCTGCTGCATCCACCACCTGGATTTCAGTGATAGATGGATCGTTTTTTTCTAAAATCACTTCGATTTGTTCTCGTGCGAAAGTCGGTTTTACAATGAAAGTCGCATGCGTCAATGATTCAATGCCGACTCGTCCATTGGTTGTAATCACCATGTTAAGCGTGTCGCAAATGCCATTTTCATTACAAACTTTGATACAAGCGGTATCAATGCCTGTCCGCAATCCTTTGTAATTAATACATTTTGTGGCATTATCTAAGATAAAAACCACTTCTAAACCGCTTGATGCGGGGCAAATATTCGTAATATTCGCAATTTGAGTTCCACCTGCTGGAACACTCAAATTACACTTATTGCGATTTAAATTAACTGAAATCGTATCGGTTTGACTGTACGGAAAACCTTGTGGAGTGCCAGCCAAAGCCGCCCATGTTTTCCCCACTTTGATACCACTCGCAATCCCAGTCGGCATACTCGCTTGATTGCCATAAAACATAATCCGCGCTAACGGAACATCGGTTCCTGTAACGGTCGTGAGTGCAGGCATCGCAGGTTCGCTACTTTGAATATTCGGATTGATGTATAAACTCGCTACATCATTCGTCATCCCGCCTGCAATATATTCGTATTTCATTACAACCAAATGAGTTACATTAAAATCATAAATGTAATCTGTATAGGTCGCGCCGCCATTTCGTTCGATACCGAAACGCATCTTATTACCCAATTTTTGAATGGAAAGGCGCATTCCAACCGTAAAAAAATTGCTGCCCGAACCAGCAAAGCGAATGAATTGCCCATTCGTCCCCGCCGCCACAGGCGCGTCTGTCACTTTGACCATGAAAGCAGCATAGACTTTATCGCCATCCGCATAAGTCAAAGCATTGATAGCCGCATTCGGAACCGTCGCATCTGCGGTCAAAAAGTGTCCTGGAGAGTCCTTTTGTGGTGCGAAAGCAGCCGCTTTCGTCGTCGCAGCATACCCCGGATAACTCAAAGCCGCCTGCACAATCGTCATGCGATTGCAAGAAAACCCAGCGCAATCGCCCCCACCCGGATAATTGGTCGAAGTACTATTACTCCAGCCATTGAAGCCATCCACTTTGCGCCCCACCGTATCCGCGCTGAAATCGTAGGAAAAGGTTTGCGCTATGGCAAATTGCATCATCACCGAGAGCCAACTCAGTAGTAATTTTTTTTTCATTTTTTTAAAATTATAAATGGAAAATTTGGTAGTCGTGCAAAATTACAAATTATATTCGCTTTTCTGGCTGGAGTTCAAAAAAGAATGAAATTTTCAAAAAAGAATGTTAAAAAATTTGCGTTAATGAATTTTTAACGTACCTTTGCGGCGAAATAAGGATGGCTTCGTAGTTCAATGGATAGAATGAAAGTTTCCGGAGCTTTAGATATAGGTTCGATTCCTATCGAGGCTACTTGCGAAAAGCGTAATAAATTGGAAATCAATTTTTTACGCTTTTATTTTTTTAAAACTTTTGGCGGCGTAGTTCAACGGATAGAATAAGCGTTTCCTAAACGTTTGATTCGGGTTCGATTCCCGACGCTGCTACTAAGCAATATCACAACTAATTGATTATCAATAAATTGTGATGTTTTTATTTCAAAAAGAACGGACAAGGGAACGTTTTTTTTGACTTCATGTCCATCTTTGGTTCAATGCAAGACGGTGGAAAAAAGTGCGGCAAGTTGCAACTTGCCGCACTTTGTGCTGAATTTTTGTTTTTGAATTGAAATGCGAATCGGTAGAAAAAAAGTGCGGCAAGCTGCAACTTGCCGCACTTTGCGCACGAATCTTTATTTTGATTTAAAATTATTGTTTAGGCGGCGGAGGCGCAACAGGTTCCGTTTTAGGAGTGCTCACCTCTTTTTTGGGTGTTGATTTAAACGAAACAGGTTCTTTTTTAGGCGAAACAGGTTCTTTTTTAGCAGCTGTTGCTTCTGGTTTAGGTTCTTCAATTTTCGCCATAGCCTCTTTTTTGGGCGCAGTGCCGTAAATATCCTTTAAATGTACCATTTCACCAGCCTCATTTTTTATATCCAAATCATAACGGACTTGCATCCGCGTTCCCACAGGCGCGTAAAAGAAAATGCGCCACATATCGGCTTCGCCCGCGCCGATACAGCCATTGGAAAACGCTTTTCCAAGCGAAGTTTCATTGGTGGTAGGATGAATTAATTGCCCAAATCGCTCTTTATTGATTTCAGGTTCGACCCAAGGCATTAAGGGCATCATGGTCACTTTGCCATCATCCCGATTGGTTTTATAATAAACACGTCCAGTGGCAGGGTCTAAGGAAGCCGTTTTGAAATAGGTCGAAACAATCTTGCCATGTCCTGTTTTGGTACGGAGATTGACCACTTTTTCATTGAAAACCGCCCATTGTTTCACACTATTGCGCCCAACTCGGATTAGAAATTTGCCAACGGTGTCCTTGTCTTCAATGATTTGCAATTTATATTCGGGTACATTGACATCAATATAGGTTTTATTTTGTTTTTCAATAATGTCAAAAGCAATATTATCGTTTTTCACAAATAACGTATCGCCTTTTTTAAGAACCACCAATTCTTGTTGGTCAAAAATGAAAACCCCTTTTTTTTGTTGTTGATAGTAATCCGTATTAACAAAATTGTCTATAATCCAAGGATTCATACGCGCCAACAAATGTGGCGTTAATCGATAAAACAATAAGGTATCATATTGCTTCACCACTTTATCGATATATTTGAAATAATCCTTCACACGGATATTTCGATTCACAACATGGGCAAAAAGCCAATCTTGTTGTGCAGCCCCTTTGTTTTTGGGGTGATGTAGAGCTGTTTGGGAAATTTGAGCAGTGGATTGAGCCATGACAAAGGATGAACCCAAGCAAGCAAAAAGGATGCTTATCAATCCAAAAATACGGAGTTTATTCATAGATAACAATTTATACTTTACGCTATTTTTTAATAAAAAAAGATTGATTCAATTTCAGGATAGGTGCGATTTTAATAGCAACATTGGTTTTAGTTGTAATTTCGATTTTTGAATAAGAAATATTATCAATTTGAATATCTAAAATTTTTTTGTCCATAAAGTTATCTTCTGCCGTGTGAACGATAATTCTATCACCTATTACGATCGTAGCGTTTTCAATTTCAAAACCTAATATTTCTTGATTCCAAACCCCTTTTATAACTTTAATTTTTTCAAACTGATGAATCGACTCTTGTTGGATATATTTTTCTTGCAACACCTTAAAAAGGGCGCGGATATATTTTTCTAAAAAAATAATATAAGAGCGTAATTCATTGATACTCAATATATTGTCACTTCTACTTGACCCATGTGCAATTTCATTTCTTCTATCGACCAAATCATTGATTTTGAAATATAAAGTATCTGGTTTTAAATTAGAAATACTTTTCCCTTCATGTATTTCTTTTAAAAATGCAACAAAAGGCTCATTTTTTTGTAAAGCTGCATTTACATTCAGGTTGATTGGGGTGAATAATTCAACGATTTTTGGATGTTTCAAATTACCCGATAATAACACAAAAGCATCTGTATTGATTTTGTAATGGGCAATATTTTCGATGCACCCATGTAACTGTTGTAAGACGGATTCTTTTGTAAGATGTTGATATTTAGCATGTTCTCTACTGGTAATGCTTCCTATGAGTTTAATCGATAATTCAAAATGCTTTTCTTTTAATTTTTCATCTAATTTTTCATAATTTGGCACTACAGAACTTAATAATTCAAGGTATTCTTTAACAAACCTTTCCACATAGCGTTCCAACATGCCATATAAAGAAATAATAATCGAATTGTATTCAAATATTTTTTTATCTGTGTTGAT
>JBDLWG010000382.1:0-35631 GCA_039804385.1 Bacteroidota bacterium | reverse complement strand
AGAACATACTTTTAAAATTTTATATAAGAAAAAAACGGCTGTCTAATGCGATACATAGATAAATCAAAGCCATGTGAACCATTTAGCGAGTTAAATCGGTTCCATACAATGTTACATTATTTTTTTAGTTGAAAAAATGGAGCTATTATTTTGCATTTTTGGCAATAATACTTTTTTAGGTTATTCCCTGTGATACCAGTCTTAACAATAGTTACAAAGCGGGACAGGTTAATCAAGTGTTTTTTGGGAAGGATTGGCTTATTTTAAAAATAAATGGTATTTGTATTATGGCACTGCGGATAGCAAAATTGGCGTAGCCGTCTCAAAAAGATAAAAATTGCCCACATTTTCTTTTTTATACCAAAAATCGTACAAAAATAGACTACTTTTGTACGATTTTTCTCAACTAAAAACCATTCCAACCCGTGCATCACAACGACAAAACCTTCGCCTTACATGGCGCGAGCGACAAAATGGCAACCATTGCAACCGCAAATGATGTTATCATGGAGATTCAGCAACCCTCTTTGTTGACTGATTTCGATATTAGCCTTTTTAAAGCAGGCAAACATTTCAAATTATATGAAAAATTGGGCAGCCATATCGTCCGTTATAATGGTACGATAGGTGTTTTATTCGCGGTCTGGGCTCCGACTGTGCAGAAAATAGCCCTTATTGGTGATTTCAATGGTTGGAATGTCGAAAGCCATCCGATGAATCCGCGCTGGGACAGTTCGGGGATTTGGGAACTTTTTATTCCGCATATTGGTCAAGGTACGATATATAAGTATGCGTTGACAGCTGCGGACGGACGATTATTGGAAAAGACAGACCCTTTTGCCTTTCATTGGGAAACGCCACCGAAAACGGCTTCAGTCGTTTGGCAGTTGCAATATGAGTGGCATGATGCGCAATGGATGAAGCAGCAACGAGATTCCGCAGGGCAGCCGAAACCGATGAGCGTTTATGAGATGCACTTGGCTTCTTGGCGGCGCAAAGGTTTTGAAGGCAATCGCTCGTTGACGTATCGGGAAATGGCGGATGAATTGATTCCACATTTGCAAGCGACTGGGTTTACGCATGTCGAGTTGATGCCTGTGATGGAACACCCGTATGAACCGAGTTGGGGCTATCAAGTGTTGGGTTATTTCGCGCCGACGAGCCGTTTTGGGACTCCACAAGATTTCATGTACCTTATGGATAAACTACATCAAGCTGGTTTTGGGGTGCTTTTGGATTGGGTTCCGTCGCATTTTCCGATGGATGCACATGGTTTATACGATTTTGATGGGACGCATTTATATGAGCATGCAGACGATAGATTGGGTTATCATCCCGATTGGAAAAGTGCGATTTTCAATTACGGACGCAATGAAGTTCGGGCTTTTTTGATTTCAAGTGCCTTATTTTGGATTGACCGTTATCATGCAGACGGTTTGCGGGTCGATGCAGTGGCTTCGATGTTGTATTTGGATTACAGCCGAAAAGCAGATGAATGGATTCCGAATCTTTTTGGCGGCAATCATAATTTGGAAGCGATTTCGCTTTTCCGCGAGTTGAATGAGGCGTTGAAACAAGATTTTCCACAAATTGCCATTATTGCGGAAGAATCAACCGCTTTTTCAGGGGTTTCAAGCCCGACTTGGATGGGTGGATTGGGTTTTGACCAAAAATGGATGATGGGTTGGATGCACGATACGTTGAAATATTTGAAAAGAGAGCCGCTACATCGCAAATGGCATCAAAATGAAATTACATTTAGTTTGACGTATGCGTTTACAGAAAATTTTATGTTGCCATTGAGCCATGATGAAGTCGTTTATGGCAAAGGTTCGCTTTTGGAACGGATGCCGGGAGATGCTTGGCAGAAATTTGCCAATTTGCGCTTGATGTACTCGTATATGTGGACGCATCCTGGTACGAAATTGTTGTTCATGGGCGGCGAGTTTGGACAAGGCGGCGAGTGGAATTTTCAAGAACAATTAGATTGGTGGTTGATGGATAGCAAACATCATCGCGGGATTCAAACGTTGATACATGATTTAAATGCTATTTATAAACACAAACCTGCTTTGTATGAAAAAGCATTCCAATCGGATGGTTTTCAATGGATTGCATATGATGATTCTGAGAATTGTGTGATAAGTTATATGCGTTATGGGGAGAAAAATACAGCTCCTATTTTGGTGGTGATAAATATGACTCCTGTGATTCGTTATAATTATAATATTGGTGTTCCGAAAGCGGGTTTATGGGATGAGGTTTTGAATAGTGATGCCGATAAATATGGTGGAAGTGGTGTTTTAAATGGGCCTGTTCGTACGATAAATCAGGCACAACATGGTCAAAATCAATGTATTAGCTTGACCTTAGCACCATTGGCAAGCATGGTTTTTGAATGGAAAGGTGAAATCACTGCAACATCGCCCGCACCCATCAAACAACGCAATACGCGCAAAGTGAGTAAATAATTGGAATCAAGCATTATAGGGTGTATCCCGACTACTAAATTTGTGATACACCTTATAATTCCTCCATTCTTAATTCAAGTTTCCTTGAATTTCCAAAAAACCTGCTACCTTTGTGCCTTAACTACGCAACCCAACTGTCATGAGTGACTCAATCAAACACGAGTGCGGTATTGCACTCATTCGCCTTTTAAAGCCGTTGGAGTATTATCAAGAAAAGTACGGCACTGCTTTCTACGGTTTGAATAAACTGCACCTCCTGATGCAAAAACAGCGTAATCGCGGACAAGATGGCGCAGGTATCGTGACCATTAAACTGGATCCGCCGCCTGGCTCGCGCTATATCAGCCGCAAACGGAGCAATGCGGTACAATCCATCAAAGACGTTTTCGAGCAAGTTTTTAATAATTTTAAGGATATGACACCCGCACAATTGGCTGATTGTCAACAACTTAAAGATAATCATCCTTACATGGGCGAGTTGCTGATGGGGCATTTGCGCTATGGGACGCATGGTGGAAATACGATTGAACAAGTGCATCCTTTTTTGCGTCAGAACAATTGGATTAGTCGCAATTTGGTTTTAGCAGGTAATTTTAATATGACGAATACGGATGAATTGTTCCGTCATTTGGTCGTTGAATTGGGTCAACATCCCAAAGAAAAATCCGATACCGTCACTTTAATGGAAAGAATTGGGCATTTTTTGGACGATGAAGTTCAGCGATTGTTCAATTATTACAAAACGGAACGATATTCCCATCAAAAATTGACGGATTTGATTACCCATAATTTGGATGTGCAACGGATTTTGAGGCGGGCAACTCGAAAATTGGATGGTGGATACGTTTTGGCAGGTTTGATTGGTCATGGCGATGCGTTTGTGGTGCGCGACCCGAATGGGATTCGACCTGCATTCAAATATATCGATGATGAAGTGGTGGTGATTGCGTCCGAACGCCCTGCGATTCAGACGGCATTCAATGTGCATTTTTCTAAAATTGAAGAATTGGCTCCTGGTCATGCCTTGATTGTCAAAAAAGATGGGCGGATTTCGGAAGTGCCTTTGCTACTCAATCAAGACATGCAGCCAATCGTTGCGCCGCGAGCAGCTTGCTCCTTTGAACGCATCTATTTTTCGCGGGGAACCGATAGAGATATTTATAATGAACGCAAAAAATTAGGTGAATTATTAGTGCCAACGGTTTTAAAATCAATTGATTATGATTTTGAAAACACGGTGTTTAGCTCCATTCCCAATACCGCTGAAACCGCTTTTTTTGGTTTAGCAGAAGGTTTGCAAAAAGCATTGAGCCAACAAAAAAAGGAACAAATCTTAGCTTTGGGTAAGGAAGTAACGCCCGAAAAGTTGGATAAAATCCTTGCGCCAATACCGCGTATTGAAAAAATAGTGGTTAAAGATGAGAAATTGCGCACTTTTATTACAAATGATGCGTCTCGGGGCGAAATAGTTTCGTATGTGTATGATGTGACTTATGGGATTGTGCAAAATGAAGTGGATACACTGGTTTTATTGGACGATTCGATTGTGCGCGGGACGACGTTGCGCAATAGCATTATTAAGATTGTGTCCAGATTGCGTCCGAAAAAAATTCTTTTGATTTCGTCTGCTCCGCAAATTCGCTATCCCGATTGTTATGGAATTGATATGTCGAAATTAGGTGATTTTGTGGCTTTCAATGCTTTAGTAGAATTATTGAAAGAAAATAATATGGAACATGAGCTTTGGGCAACTTATGAAAAATGCAAAGCCCAAGAATCATTGCCCAAAGAAAAGATTAAAAATGAATTGGTTAGACTTTATAGTTTATTCAAATATGAAGAAGTGAGTCGAAAAATTACTCAAATTGTTACCCCAGCAGATATTATACCTGCGGTTGAAGTGATTTATCAAACGATTGAAAATTTACATATAGCTTGTCCGAATCATTCAGGCGATTGGTATTTTTCTGGCAATTATCCAACTGCGGGTGGGAATGCAGTCGTGAATAAAGCCTTTATCAATTATATGGAAAATAAAAATGTGAGAGCGTATTAAAGGAACGTTGATTTTGTTGATTCTATGGATTTTTTTGCAAAAAAATCCATAGAATCAACAAAATCAACATTTAAAATTACTCATATTTCCACTCAAAACCTGCATACCAATCACTCAATGCTTCCACTTTTTGTTGGTTTGAACGCAACCAATCCATAATTTTATTTTCTTTTTTGTTCAAACTAACAAAATAACTTAATGTTTCGGTATGCCGTTTTCGATACAAATCGTCGAAAAAATCAACATAAAATTCCCAATAAAATCCTTTTTTACCCATTTTCAAATCGCTTAATAATTGAAATAATTTTTCATTTTCAGTTGCAAAACGCGTCAATTCATCGCCGCCATAATAACGATGGGGTCTATCAGGAGCGATTTCAGCATCTGTAATCAATTGATTACCAATTGTTTTTGCATTCAAACTATCTTGACGAGATTCTTTTTTGTCAATCGCTCTTGACACTGCCCAAGCCAATTCTACACTCCGAAATTCATCGGATTCATCAGGCAAAAAGGGCATTGAAATGGATAATTTATCATGGTTTGTAAATTGTACTTCACTATCATCATAAGTCGTCAATAATTCTAAGGTTTTAAAAGCACTTTCAGCCCGTTTGCCCTCTGGTTCGAGCAACAAAAAGTTGTATAAAGACAAAATGGATTTAATCCGATTGCCCTTATCCCGATTCAAAAGTCCTAAAACCAAATGACTTCCTGCATGATTTGGACGCATTTTAATAGCTGTAATCAATTCATTTTCAGCGATTTGATAGGCTTTTTCACCCCATTGTGCCACTGCAAGATTGAAATGCAGCAAATGATTATACGGATATTGATGAATCCCCAATTCATAGGTTTCAATCGCTTGCGCCACTTTGCCCGTCATATCTAAAACATTTCCTTTTAAAACAAAGGCATCTGGCACATCCGCGTCTGGATTTTGGATGACTTTATTAGCATATGTAATCGCATCATCGTATCGATGCAGCGCGGCACAACTATTTGCCGCTTCATAATTAGCTGTTGGATGATTTGAGTTTGTTTTAAGTACGATTTGGAATTTGCGGAGGGCTTCCACAAATTTGCCTTTATCATGTAAGGCAATGCCATCCGCAATCCATTTTTGGAATGACTTATCATTATTTTGTGCGAATAGTGTTGTTATCGCTAACGAAAAAAGTAGCGACAGTCCGTTTTTTGCCATGCTCCCGAATGCTTAAGGGTCAAAGAATTGAATTTTTACGTATTCATTGTCAAAGATATAGGAAGTTTAATAAATATCAAAACTTTCAATAAATAAAAAAAAATTTTATGCTTCAATTTCGTCTAACATTAAGACTACAAGGGAAGTCATAAGTATCATTTTCAAATTATAATTTTAGTAAGTTGTTTGTTTTTAAACAAACCATTGTTTTGAATGTTAAAAAAAGGTTTGATTGTTTAAGTTGAAAATTTTTACAATATCAAAATCGAATTTCGCATCCTATATGATACAAGAAACCATCCTTATCGCAGGCGGCACAGGCTTAATTGGTCAACGCCTTTCGGAAATGCTCACCAAACGGGGCTATAAAGTCCTTCATTTAAGCCGAAAAGCAGACAGGAATGCCCCCTACCCTGCTTACTTTTGGAATCCTGCCACAGGCGAAATGGATGAAACAGTTCTTGATAAAGCCGATTACATCATTCAATTAGCAGGCGCAGGCATTGCCGATAGGCTTTGGACTAAAGCCCGAAAACAATTGATTATAGAGAGTCGTGTTCAATCCAACGAATTGATTGTCAATACATTACGTCAATATCCGCATCATGTCAAAGCCTATATTGCAGCTTCTGCGATTGGCTTTTATGGAGACCGTCCTGCGGCGGAAATCTTGGAAGAAAATTCAGGTGCAGGTACTGGTTTTCTAACTGAAAGCACCGTCGCATGGGAACGGGCGATTGAATCGGTCACTCAGAACTACCAAAATGAACGGATTCGCGGGGTTACGATACGGGTAGGCATTGTTTTATCGACCGAAGGCGGTGCTTTACCCAAAATGATGTTGCCTTTTTGGTTTCGGATGGGCAATTCGTTGGGCAATGGGCAACAAATGATGTCATGGATTCACATGGATGATATATGCGAAATGTTTATAAAATCGATTCAAGATACCCAAATGAAAGGCATTTATAATGGAGTTGCGCCTGCGCCTGTAAGTCATAAAACCTTTATAAAGGCGATTGGGGAAGCGAAAGGCGGTTGGTATGCCTATTTGCCAGTGCCTGCTTTTTTATTGCGATTGGGCTTAGGTGAGATGGCAGATGTCGTATTGAATGGGAATTGTGTTTCCTCTCAAAAAATTGAAAATCAAGGATTTGTGTTTCAATACAAGACGATAGCGAGTGCGTTAAGTCAATTATTAAAAAAAACATAAAAGGGGACTTTACGTACACTTTGCGTACACTTACGTAAAGTCCCCACTTTTGGGGGACTTTACGTAAGTGTACGCAAAGTCCATAGCGAGTGCGTTAAGTCAATTATTAAAAAAAATATAAAAGGGGGACTTTACGTACACTTACGTAAAGTCCCCTCAAAAGTGGGGACTTTACGTAAGTGTACGCAAAGTCCTCGACGAGATTTAAAACTTCGTCAAGGACTTTGCGTTTTTGATTTTAAAGTTCTTTTTTAAAATCCCATGTATTTAAAAAACCTGTATGGAAATTACCTTTACGGAAATTTTCATTGCGCATCAATCGTTGATGAAATGGAACGGTCGTTTTAATGCCTTCAATGATAAATTCATCTAAGGAACGCTCCATTTTTGTAATACATTCTTCCCGCGTCCGCGCCCGGCAAATCAATTTCGCAATCATCGAATCGTAATACGGCGGCACCGTATAGCCCGAATAAACATGCGTATCCACTCGCACGCCATGCCCTTTCGGAGTATGCAGCGACGTAATTTTACCAGGACTCGGTCGAAAATCGTTGAATGGGTCTTCTGCATTGATGCGACATTCCATCGCCCACATTTCTGGATAATAATTTTTACCCGAAATTGGAATCCCTGCCGCAATTTTAATTTGTTCTTTAATTAAATCGTAATCTATAACTTCTTCTGTAACAGGGTGTTCCACTTGAATCCGTGTATTCATTTCCATAAAATAGAAATTCCGATGCTTATCCACCAAGAACTCTATCGTACCAACTCCTTCGTAATTGATATATTGAGCCGCTTTAACTGCCGCTTTACCCATTTCCTCCCGCAATTCGGGAGTCATAAACGGAGAAGGAGATTCTTCTACCAATTTTTGATGGCGGCGTTGGATGGAACAATCCCTTTCCGAAAGGTGGCAAACCGTACCAAATCGGTCGCCCGCTACTTGAAATTCAATATGTCGCGGTTCTTCCACATACTTTTCAATGTAAATACCATCATTACCAAAGGATGCTTTGGCTTCTGCCCGCGCCGTATTCCATTGATTTTCAAACTGTTGTTCTTCCAAAACAATCCGCATGCCTTTCCCACCACCGCCCGCAGTGGCTTTCAAAATGACGGGATAACCAATATCTGCCGCAATTCTTTTACCTGAAACCACATCTTTCAACAATCCGCCCGAACCCGGCACGACGGGAATACCTGCTGCAATCATCGTCTCTTTGGCAGTAATTTTATCTCCCATTTTGCGGATTTGCGCAGGCGTAGGACCAATAAATTTCACACCATATTGCGTACAAATCTCTGCAAATTGAGCATTTTCCGATAAAAAACCGTATCCTGGATGAATGGCATCCGCATTTGTAATCTCCACCGCCGCCAATAATCGTTGAATATTCAAATAAGATTGGGCAGACGCAGGCGGTCCAATGCAAACCGCTTCATCTGCGAAGCGGACATGCAAACTATCCCGATCCGCCGTGCTATACACAGCAACCGTTTTAATGCCCATTTCCCGACACGTCCGAATGATGCGTAATGCAATTTCTCCTCGATTGGCTATGAGTATCTTTTTAAACATGAATTTAATTTGATTTTGGAGGATATTTGAAACACTATCCGATAGGGTCAACCAGAAATAAAACTTGGTCGTACTCCACAGGACTCGCATCATTGACGCAGATTTTAACAATTTTACCTTTGATTTCGGATTCTATCTCGTTGAAAAGTTTCATCGCCTCAACGATACAAACCACTGAACCTTTCTGAACCGTATCCCCAAGTTTGACATAGGGCGGTTTATCCACAGACGAAGCGCGGTAAAACGTGCCTACAATCGGTGATTTGATTTCTAAGAAATTTTTAGCAGAAACCGAAGCTTCTGGAACGGCTTCTGATTTCGCTTTTGCAGACACGGCAGCAGGTGCCAGAGATAACGCTTCTACGGATGGCAAAGCAGGCGCGGCAGCAGACATCATCGGTTGAGCCTGTACAAATTGCGTTTTGCCGCCTTTGACATATTTAGAAGTCCGAATGACTATCTTTAAATCACCTTGTTCCAATTTAAATTCGGCTAAATTGGATTTGTTGATAATGGCAATCAGTTCTTGGATTTCTTTAAAAGTCATGATGGAAATATTTGGAGATTGAGATATATTGTTTTGGTTGAGTCGAAAATGACGGAATTTAAACAATATAGGGTTAAATTCCATCATTTTGGGTTTCAAAATCTATTTCGTACGCTCTAAATACGCACGCGTTTCGGTATTGACCTTGATTTTATCGCCTTTGTTAATGAACAAAGGAACGCGCACTTCTGCACCTGTTTCAACCGTTGCAGGTTTCAAGGTGTTGGTTGCCGTATCTCCTTTGAGACCTGGTTCCGTATAAGTCACTTCTAAGGTGACCGATGCAGGTAAATTAACGGTCAAAGGTTCATTGTTTTTTGAATTAAACAAAATGTCTATTTGACAATCGGTCGGCATTAAATCGGCATTCTCAATAGCGGATTCGGGCAACGAAATTTGCTCATACGTCTCATTGTCCATAAAATTGTAGCCCGATTCATCTTTATAAAGAAATTGAAAATTACGGCGTTCGACCCGCACCACATCAATTTGATGCCCGCTTGGAAACGTATTATCAACAACCCGACCATTCGTAACACTTTTCAACTTCGTGCGCACAAAAGCGGGCCCTTTACCTGGTTTGACATGAAGGAAATCGACCACCATATAAATGTCATGGTTGAAGGTGATACAAACCCCTTTTCTAATTTCTGTTGTAGTTGCCATTTAATAAAACTTAAAATATAAAAGATTGATTATGAATAACTTGTTTTAATACGCCCATTTAAGTAGCAATGATCCCCATGTGAAGCCGCCGCCAAAAGCAGTCAATATCACATTATCGCCTTTTTTCAATTGCGGTTCGTATTCCCACAAACAAATGGGAATCGTTCCCGCAGTCGTATTGCCATATTTGTGAATATTGACCATGATTTTTTCCATCGGCGCACCCGAAAAATCGGCTACGGCGCTGATAATTCTCTTATTCGCTTGATGCGGTGTAATCCAATTTATATCATTGATAGTCAATTGATTCCGTTCCATCAATGCCTTCATTGTACTACTCATGCCATTCACTGCGGCTTTGAAAACGGGTCTGCCTTCTTGAAAAAGATAGTGCATTTTTTTATCAACGGTCTCATGTGAAGGTGGATTCAAAGAACCACCAGCTTTCATATGCAGCCATTCCGCCCCACCGCCATCACTGCGCAAAATGGCATCTTGTACGCCCAAACCCTCTGTATTCGGTTCAAGCATTACCGCCCCGCAACCGTCTCCGAAAAGAATACAAGTCGCCCTATCCGTGTAATCGGTGATTGTGGACATTACATCTACGCCCACAACAACCACTTTTTTATAAGTTCCCGCCACAATGAATTGCGAACCGGTTTGCAATGCAAATAAAAATCCAGAGCAAGCCGCCGCTAAATCATATCCAAAAGCATTGTTAGCTCCAATTTTGTGGCATGTCAAAGTCGCTGTATCTGGAAATTTCATATCGCCTGTGACCGTTGCACAAATCATTAAATCGATTTCGCGGGCATCGGTCTTGGTTTTAACTAATAAATCGCGTACTGCCGCCGCCGCCATATCTGAAGCCGCCCAACCTTTTTGAATGCGCCTGCGTTCTTTAATCCCAGTGCGGGACATAATCCATTCATCGGAAGTATTGACCAATTTTTCCAATTCGGCATTCGTAACGATGTGTTCAGGCACGTAGCCTGCAACTCCTGTAATAGCCGCCGTTATTTTTGACATGATTGTTTTTTTTTAAATCTATTGGCTTTGCGTGAAAACGACGCAAAATTAATCAATCCTTCGACTTTTTGAGAAAATAACATCATTTGAAAACGGTTTTTTTTAAGGCATTGTCAAATTTAAATCTAAATTTGTGCCTTTGCAAGGATTTAGTTTGTAACCAAAAGTTAAAAAGGATTTTAAAATATGTTACTTGAAACGTTTTATCAGAAAATAGATGAGGAATTATTAGAAATAATTGCAAAATATCCTAATGAGGAAAAATTACATAACAAACAACTGAATCAAAATAAAGGATATGCCTTGTTGATTTGGTTCATTGATTTCTATGCCCAAAAAGATATTTATAAAATGTATATAACAGATGGCAAAGATGACCATTCTTGCGATATTATTTTTTCTAATAAGAATGTGCAAGAAGAAGAAATTTTTTACGTCGTACAATCGAAATGGGTTTTGAATTACAATACAGAAGTGAGTAAACAAGAATTTGGATACGCATTGAGTGATTTTGCCAATGTTTTGAATGGTAAATTGTTAAAACGGAAAAATGAACATTTCAATAAAAAATATGAATTGCTTATCAATCACTTAGAGAAAAATGGTAAAGTGAAATTTATTTTTTTCACTTTGGCTCAATTTAATGCGGAGATTGAGGGCGTAACTGATACTTTTAATAAAAATTACGCACCCAATATTTCATTAGAAGTCATTGATATTCAACGAATTAGAAAAGACTACATTGAGTTTAAATTCAAAGAAGTTAAAACCAATAATCCATTGGAATATCAGTATGACCCTGAAGATAGCAAGATTGAGATAGACATTGAGCGATTCAATAAACGCGATTTTTTAGAATTTAAGGGGCGAGCAGAAGCGTATATTTTCATTTTGAGACCGAAAATTATCTATGAATTATTTAGAAAATATCGATTCAGTCTTTTTTTTAAAAATGTTAGAAACCCAATTCATCGCTCGAATTACAATGAAAAAATAGTTGAAACATTACTAAAAAAACCAAATGCGTTTTGGTATTTTAATAATGGTATTACGGCAATTACCAAAATTATCCCCGAAGTGGGTGTTCATGCGAAGAAAATTAAATTGGAAGGCTTGCAAATTATCAATGGTGCGCAAACGGTTTATTCAATTTACCAAGCCTATCAACATGCGACACGCCTTCAACGGGCGGCAATGGATAGTGATGCCCGTTTGACCTTTCGGTTGATTCGTTCAAGTGATGAGGAGTTTAATATGCAAATTACGCGTTATACCAATTCGCAAAATCCAATGGAGGATAGAGACTTTCGAGCAAACGATTCTATTCAACAAAGGCTTCAAAATGAATCATTTATGACTAATTTTTGGTATGAAAAACGGCGCGATGAATTTCGGTTAACGAAAGAACAACAGCTTAAATTAAATATTAATGTCATACAAAATACAGACTATGTTAAATCTTATTTGGCATTTCAATTGCAAAATCCTATGGTCGCGCTTTTGAAACAAGATTTGTTTTTTGTATCGCATCGGGAGCATAAAGATGGGTTGTATGAAACTATTTTTAATACTGAAACGCATTTTAATGATTTATTTGCGGCTACAATCGTCCATAAATTTGTCAATTATATTGTAAATTCGAGTAGAAATGAACATCATTCAACAATAACCTATTTGCAATTATTTGATTTAACAGTGCTTGCACTTTCAAAAATTTTGTTACAAAAATATTTTGAGATGACTAAATTGAATAATAGTGGTAAATCTTTTAAGGTTAATTTGCATTTAATGACGATTGTTTTTAAGGAAAAAATAACGGAACAGCAGGAAGTATTTAAAGTTATAAAATATACGGCTCAAGTTTTAATGGAACGATTACAAGGCAGTGAAGTGGAGGAAGTGGTTGATAAACTTACAAAATGGGCACTTAATCCAAGTTTTTATGAAGTGCTTAAAGATTCTATAGAGCAAGAAACATTAGATATTGCTAAAATTCAAGCGATTGATTTATCTAAAATCGATAATTGGTCAAAAATTTTGGTATCATTTGAAGGGGCGTAAGTAGGTAAAGTAAAATAATCGCCAAAAAATTATACTTGCTAAAAGGTTGATTTTCAAGATAGTATAACGTTTGGAGGGTTTTAAACCCTCCAAACGTTGTTACCGATTATTTACTTCAACGATTTATCTGCTTGATTTTATTTAAAATGATTTATTTCAATAATTTAATTATCGCTTCTATTTTCCCGCCTGGTAAAGTTGTAAACGCACCTTCATATTCTAAACTTTCCAAACTTTCCAACATGACATACCGATACGGCTGTCCTTTGCTATCAGTCATATCTTTCAATTCGGTATATATTTTTTCGGCGGCTTCATATTTTCCTTGTAATAAGAACGCATGTGCCAAATGCGTACGCAAAGGCGCGGACTTGGGCGCGAATGTATAGGCACGATTCGCCACCAATTCTGCATCTGCAAATTGCTTACTTTTCAAGAGCATGTTGGTCAATAATAAAGCCGTTTTAGGATATTGTTCAGAACAATATTTTAAATTCACCGTATTTTTACAAATGGAATATTGTAATCGTTCCGCTTTTTGCAAATAACCCATTTTAATTGCGGGTTCTAATTCGGCGGATGCTGCTTGTAAACACACATCTGAAAGAGCATACATCAAGGTATCAGGTGCGTCTGTTTGCAAAGACAAAGCTTCGGAGTATGCGTTTTCAGCTACGCCCCATTGTTTTCTATCGGTTGCCAATTTGCCCAAACCGACTTGTATCGCCGCGATTTCTGAAACAAATTCTTTTGAATTTTTCAAAGTACGCAAGATTTTCAAACCTGTTTGAAAGGCTTGTTCCGCCTGCTCTGTTGCATTTTGCGCCAATGCAATATTACCTAAACGTCGATGTACACTTGCAATCACGCCTTGTGATGGCACGGTTGCGCTGCGGTGCAATGCCAAACTCTGCTCACAAGCGACCGTTGCTTTTTGCCAATCTCCTAATGCAAAATATAAATCTGCAATATGTATTTGCGTATTAGCCAATGCGTTTTGATAATTAGGCTGCGTTAAAGTCAACGTTTTAAAAATTTCAAAGGCTTGATGTAAATAATTTTCTGCTGTTGAAAAATCTTTTTTATCACTGAATACACCACTTAATTCAATCTTTACTTGGGCTAAAGCAGCCATTGAAGTCGGTAATTTATTAGCAGCCGTTTGTTCTCGTAAAGTCAACGCTTCTAACAATACTTTTTCAGCAAAAAATATTTCTTTTTTCCATCGATATAAATGCCCCAAAGCTTGATAAGCATTTGCCAAAGGTTCTGAATACAATTGTGGTTGCTTGATAATCAATATTTTATACATGCGCAAAGATTCCCAGTAATAAGATTCAGACTTACTAAAATCTTTTTTAAGCGGGTGCTGTAAATGAATTTCCCCTAAGGCGTACTGCAATCCTGCTTTTTCCGACAAGTACAGCAAACTATCTTGATGCGACAATTTGTTGAAAATATCTAATGCTTTGGAATACGACTTTTTAGCATTTTCAAAATCTTTTTTGGTTTGATATAAAAAACCCAAATTTTGTTCTGTTTGTGCCACTCTCAATTGATAATTGCTACTAATATCACCACCTGTTTTGCGTAAGAAATCCAATGATTCGGCAAAGGCCGATTCTGCTTTAAGATAATCATTCAAAGCCTTATACACATTTCCAAGTTTATAATGAGTTGTTGCAATCGTTTCAAACCATGTAGAGGATGCTTGCCCTGCAACCACTGTTTTACTTGCTTCGAGCGCACTCAAAAAAGCAATTTGCGCTTTTTCATACTTCCCATTTTCATAATAAAAATTGCCTAATTGAAGTTGTGTCATAGCAATATCTTGTACATACGTTTTTGTATCAACAACAGACAATTGTTTATAAAGTGTAATCGCTTGATTAAAAGCATTTTCTGATTTCAAGGAATCGCCTGACGTAACATAAACCGAACCTAAATGCTGATAAATCGCTGCCATTTCAGGCTGATAGGTTTTAGGCAAGCGTTCTGCCAAACGCTGCTTAATTTTCAATGCCGCTAAAAATGATTTTTCCGATTTAGCATATTCATTTAATTGCTCAAATAAAACACCTTGATAATAAGCATTTTGCGCAAGCGAATCTTCATATTGTTTCGGATTTTGAACCACCAATAATTGATACAAAGACGCTGCATCACCAAACCGTTTTTCAGCCGCTTGAAATTCATTTTGTTGCTGATGCAACGAACCAAACAAGGTTTCCACTATTGCTTTTGTTGCCGCATCATCTGTTTTTTCAATACTGAGGGCTGTCTTTTTCAAATACAAACTTGCATTTTCAAAATCCGATTTTACCAAATATCGTTTGGAGAGTTTAGTATAAATTTTACTTAAATTTTTTGCATCATGGCTTTTAAGCAATTTAAAAGTAATTTCATACCAATTCAATGCTTTTAAATAAGCCGTTTCATCTTGATAGGTTTCATTTTGCAAGGCATACAAATCTCCTTTTTGTTCATAAACATGTGCTAAAATAGGCGCATACGTATTTGAATCATTTTCAATGCGTTCCATTGCCAAATCAACAATTTCGGTATAAACCGAATCTGCTTTTGTATGCATATTTTGTTTCACGTAAAAATGCCCCAAAGCAGCTTGAACATTCATAAAGGCAGGTGTGAAAACATCCGCATTGCCTTCTGCCAATCGCCGATAGCTGCGCAAAGTGGTTTGAAAATAGTTTTGAGCCTCTTGATATTCTTTTTTATCAGTATGCAATAACGCTAATTGTAATTGCGCCTCTGCCCTCATGACAGGATTTTTAGCCGTTTGGTCAATGTGGCGATAGTAAATACTGGCTTTATCCAATCGATTTTGTGACTTCAATAAATGAGCTAATTCTTTGTAAATCAAAGGATTGCGCATACCTGCAAAAATCATTTGTTCATAAATCGTTTCTGCTCGATGAAAATCCAATTGCAAAACAGCTTGGCGCGCTAATAATAATTCCCGCCATAATTTTTCCAAAGCATCATCGCCATGCGCTCGTTCCGTCAATCCCGTTTTCTCCTGCATCTGCAACACGGCTAAGGCAGAATCACATTTTCCATTCCCCAATAATTGAGTTGCCCGCCGAAACGGTTCGGAAAAAAGATTCGGGTCTAATTGCGCAAGAGTCGTTGCAAAACCATTAACCTGCGCCCGCGCCGTCTGCCGATATTGCGCCAATTGAAACAAGGCATTTTGATAGGCCTGTCCTTGACGGTCTAACGAATCAAATTTGCCTTGTAAAAAAGCGATACGTTGTTGATAAGTATCATCAATTTGACGATAAAGTGTAGATTCATAACGTGTTTTTAAACGAAAAACAAAGTTTTCGGGCGTATAATAGAAATGATGCAATCGCCCCACTGCTTCAGCAATCGGGATACAAATCGACGCGTAATCCGCAGGCGCGTATCCTTTCGCGGCGATTTGCAGCACAAAAACATCTTCTGCTGTTTTTAAAATGGGTAACTTTAATTCAAAAGCACCATCCAATGGATCGACTTTTACAGTATCCGCACCACCGAAACAATTGATAGTCAATTGATTATAAATAGCGTTTTCGGCATTGGGCAAGTGGATAACGCCTCTCAACACGGGTTGTGTGAAAGCAATTTGCATTATCAAGCAGCAAGTATTAACAAGCAATAATCGTAGCATGGTCAGTCTGCGAGCAGTTTTGTTAAAAAGGTAGATTGTTAAAAAAATGGCTACAATGTGCTGTCCCTATGTATGATTGTTTTTTACGTGCTTGCCAAAAGAACCCCTTTTTGATGAAAAATTTGAGTCGTATTTATGGATTCTTGTGTTAAGCGACTGCTTATCACATTTAAATAAATTAAAATATGATAAAAAATAAAATATATGATTACCAAATTGATATAATCTTATTTTTAAAGTATAAAAACCATGATGTAAAGTTATTAACTATTTAAACAAAAACAAAATAACATATTAATTACATGTTAATATTTTTTTTTATTCATTTAAAACCTTTTTTTTTGTGACAAAAAAAGCGCGTCTTGAAACAAAAGGGGTTTCAAGACGCGCATAGAGCTATTTTTTTAGAGGCACAATTATTTTAATATTTTGCGTATTTTTTCAATAGATTCATCATTTTTAGCCAAAATTCCATCCATTTGTAACTGTACCAAACCATCTAACATCGAATATTTATACGGTTTTCCAGTTGGATCTACTGCGTCTTTGAGCATTCTATAAAAGCCTTCCGCTTCCTTATACCGTTTTTCGACCATTAAGGTATGTGCCAAAGTAATAATGCAACTTGGTTCATTCGCGCTTGCTGTCAATCCTTTACGGGCAACCGTTTCAGCCTCTGTAAATGCTTTATCATACAACAAAGCATAACCTAATTGCCCACAAATCTCTGCATAGGCTTTTGTAAAACCATTGTTATTAGGATTCTTGCGAAAAAGAGGTTCGCGCAATGCCTCCGATTTACGCAAAAAAGCAATTTTGTCCGCCTGCAAATTTTCCAATTGAGCCATCTGCAAATACGCTTCTGATAAATTCAAATTAAATACATCTTTGAAAGCAATCAAAGGTTCATTTTTAATCCAAAGTGGATTTGCCAATATTTCAGTGCAAATGGTTTCTACTTTATTATAATCTTTTTTTAATAAACATACTTTGGTTAAATCGCAAAGATTTTCAATTAAATAAGGTTGATAAGTGGGGTACAAGTTTCCCAATTTTTGATAAATTTGAACCGCTTTATTTTGATGAAACTCTGCTTTTGTATAATCTTTTTGAGTTATATTTAATTGGCTTATTTGATGATGAATACGTCCCAGTAATTCCGTATGCGTCGTACTATCCATTTTTTGATAACTCACTAAAGCAGCATTACAAGCCGAATCCGCTTGCGCAAACCGATTTTCGCGTTCCCAAAACGTAGAAAGTTGCAATTGCGTCTCAATGACTTCTGGGATATACATTTTCGGATTCACTAAGGATAATTTTTTGCGAATTTGAAGTGCTTCCGCAAAGAAAATATCCGCTTTCATAGCATCTTTTTTGCCTGCTGCTACTTTGCCGAGCGACATTAAAGTTGCTGCCAAATCCGATAGATAAATCGGTACTTGGGTCTGCGCTAATTTCCGACGATCCTCCAAACACGATAATAAAAGCGTCTCAGCTTGCGCTGTATCGCCTTGTACCCATTTCAACCAACCATAATTATTCCGAATCGTACCAACTTCTGAGTCGTAAGTGTAAGGATATTCGATTCCTAATTGTTCAAAAACCGTTAATGCCTGTGCATAGAGCGCACTTGCTTGAAGATAAGCTTGCTGTTCTGTATAAACATCTGCCAAATATCGTTTGGAACGAGCGATTTCAGCTTGATGAATATTTTTATTAGTTCCTGCTAATTTATGATAAATTTCGATAGCATGTTGATAAGCCTGAACTGCTTTTTCATATTCTTTCTTGTTTTTATATAAAAAACCTAAATTATTTTCGGTTGTCGCCTTATTCAAATCATAATGTAAGGACGTTGTTGTTTGTTTAATATTCTTATCATTTTCGAGCATATCCAAATAAATGGCTTCTGCCCTCATATAATCATTTGTTGTTTTATATAAATTACCCAAACGACATTGAGTCATTGCCAAATCCGCCCGCACTGCATCGGGGTCTGTTTCAGTAGCTGTTAGCGATTGTTGTATATACGAATTTTCACTAATAACGACATCTGGCGTTGCTTGTGCGCTTGCTTCTGCTTTTTTCACCAGTGCCAATTGTTGATAGAGTTGCAAAGCCTCTTTATAAGCCGTTTCCGCTTTGGCAAATTCACCATTGACAGAGTGCAAATCGCCCAATCGGTTGTAGCCCGAAGCCAAATCCGACCGAAAAATAGTCGGACGCGTTTCAGCTAATCGATTTTTGACGGTTATGTAGGACGCATACGCTGCTTCTCCTTTTACATATTCATTTCGGCTTGAATATAAATCACCCAACAATCCATACGTTTCAGCCAATGGCTGTTCATATACTTTTGGATTCATTTTAGCCAAAGTCTGATAGGTTTTCAAGGCATTGGTATAGGATTTTTCGGATTCATGGAAGGCACTTTTGGCTTTTTGTACTGTTCCTAAATGATTGTTAATCAATGCTTTAATATCATCATTTTCAGTTTGAACCATTTTAGTTTGCAATGCCAAAGCCGTTTTATAATGCGTTTCTGCTTTTACAAAAGTGGATTTAGACAAGTTCAATGCACCCAATTTTTGTTCAACATTGGATATTTTTGCCTCATAAATGGAATCTTTTTGAATTAAAATAGCATAAATATTTTTCGCATCTGTAAACGCCATTTCTGCGGATTCCCAATCATTTTTAGTTGCCGCCCAATCACCTATATCTACCTGCGCATCTGCTAAAAAAGCACCATAGGTCAATGTATCCCTTTCTGCCCAGTTACGTGCATCGCGCAGCACCTGTTGATAAGCAGAATCGACACTCATTCTGACTTTTTTATCAATATAAAATTTGGCTAAACGCCGATAAGATGCTAAATAATTTTTAGCATACAGAGATGGATACCGCCCCGCAAGTTGATGCAACGTATCGACAGCAATTTTAAAATGATTTACGGCTGCCAAACTATCCCCTTTTTCAAGAGACATGTCTCCAAAACGGATATTTAAAATCGCTCTATCTAAGGGTTGGATTTTATCCGATTCAAGCGCGTATTTTAAAAAAAGGTTTGCTTTCTCCGTGCGATGATGCGCCATCAAAAAGCGGGTAAATTCCATTAAAAATTCAGGACGATTACTGCTCAACCGCAAAGCATTTTCATAATCTGCTTCTGAAAAATCACTTTCAATTTTAAGCGTATGCAGTTGTGCTGATAAGATTTTAGTGCGGATTTTTTCCTCCTCTGGATTCGATAAACCTTTGGCAGTCAATCCATTCTGTTGATTTTGCGCTTGTTGATAATCCATTAAAAAACGCAAAGCGAGTTCGCCTTCCCCTTCGGTCATCAAACGCATGTACCGCCGATTGGGTTCATAGACATCATCCAAATCGGTACGCGCAAGATTTTCAGCAATCGCAAGTGCTTCTGCATCCGCCGATTGTCTATCTTGAGATAATTTAAACAATAAGTTTCTATATCGCAGATTCGCAATGCCAATCGTATCATAAACGGATTGCAAACATTGCCACTTACTGTAATAAAGTTCTGCAATTCTTTTGCTAAAAAGGTTGTAATATCGCCGCGTATTTTGCGCAATTTGCCCTTCTGGACTAATACTTAATCGTATAACTTGCTTGGTATCAATTATTTTTGCGATGGAAACGTGCCAATCTAACGGTTTAGTAAGTTCAAAATGAGGTTTAGCAAGCGTTAGCAGCACCTCTTTTTGAGCATATTGAGGCGGCAAAGTGAGTTCAAAACGACCTTCAAGACTATCTACTTGAGTCGAAAAATCGGTTCCTGCAACATGTATTTTGGCAGGGAACGCAGATAAATGTCCTGTATTTTGAATGGTGACATATCCTTTCAATACAATTTGGCTCTGTGCGGGAGTTCCAAAGGTTAGACCCAACAAAGAAATGATGCTTATCATTCTAACACTCATAGTGGTATTTTGTTTGTAAAATGTATGTAATATGTTATGTAAGATTTACCGCTATTTTGAAACTTAATTTTAATCTTTTAGATTCAAAATAGCCTGATTATAGATATTGCTTTTTGTTAAAATGTTTTTAAATCGAATCCATTAATATTGCAATAATATTTTATTTAAAAACATATTCGTACAAAACTATTGAATAGTTGGCTATTATCCCAATAAATTTGAATAATTTTAAATATATTTTTTATAAAAAAATAAGTTTTATTTATATGCCTGTTCTAACAAACTTACAGTATCAGCCACCGTTTTGGGCTAAAAATGGTCATATCAATACGTTATATACTACTTTATTTCGTCGTATGAAAAGGCTTGATTATCAACGAGAAAGAGTTGATTTGCCCGATGGCGATTTTTTATATTTGGATTGGTCTTATCCTAACGCATCAAGTTCGCATGATAAATTGTGCATTTGTCTTCATGGTTTGGAAGGCGATGTGCGCCGCCCGTACATGGCTGGAATGATGGCGCGGGCAAATGCCGCACAATATGACGCAGTGGGTATGAATTTTCGGGGTTGTACAGGGGAAGACAACCTTAAAGTATATAGCTACCATACTGGAAAGTCGGAAGATTTGGATGCGGTTATTGAATACATTTTAAAAAAATATGTCAATTATAAACAAATCGTACTCATTGGATTCAGTGCTGGTGGCAATATTGTTTTAAAATATTTAGGCGAAAAAAGCGAGCGTTTACCAAAACAAATTCAAAAAGGCATTGCATTTAGTGTGCCTTGCGATTTGGCATCCTGTAGTATTGAGTTGCAAAAACCTAAAAATGCGATTTATATGCTCAATTTTTTGTTGACTTTGAAAAAGAAAGTTCGGTTAAAACATAAAATCTTTCCTAATCATTTTGACCTTGAAAAAGTATTGGCATCGCGTCATTTTGGCGATTTTGATGAGGCGTTCACTGCCCCTGTGAATGGATTTAAAGATGCCGCAGATTATTGGAAATCATCGGGTTGTATCTCTAAATTAGCTTTGATTCGAGTGCCAACCTTGTTGATTAGTGCCGTAGATGACCATTTTTTAAATGAAGATTCTTTTCCATTTGAAATTGCGAAAACGAACCCTTTTTTTCATTTTCACCTCAGTCAATATGGGGGACATGTTGGCTTTTGGGGTGAAAATAAGGATGGATGGCTTTGGTCAGAGGAATGTGCTTGGCAGTTTATTTTGGATAAAATGCAATGAATAAGTGGTTAATGTTGAAGAATCGACAACAACGTTTGGAGGGTTTAAAACCCTCCAAACGTTATACTACCTTGAAAATCAATCTTTTAGTCAGCATTCTTTTGGGTCGATTCTTTAACTTCAACTACTTACACCCTGCGTTAAATCTTCAATAAGTCGTTGGAAAATGCCTAAAATTTGACCTACATCTTTCAAATAATAAGTTGTAATATCTGTATAGATTATTTTTTGTTCCATTTTTAAAAATTTCCAGTCATTGCCTGTGGTAACGCAACCGTAAATATAAGGTAATCGGTTGCCATCTCGCTCGTTGACGATTACAGAAGGGATTTTTCTCAAGAATGTTACCATTTCCACCATAATCGTGTCACTTTCTCAAACCAACCACCTCCAAATCAACGTTTCTTGAACGGTGAGTGTTATTTTCATATTTCAATAATTTATAAATCAAAATCTACAAATGCACATTCAAAATATCAATAAACCGTTTCAATATCGCTACAATTTGTTTTAAATGAATAATATTCGTCGCACTCATTGGTTCCGAAATGGCGTATTCTTTCCCATGTAGCACCATGAAATACCACAATTCACCAATCACATGACAACCATAAATCGGTTTATCATTCTCATTTAAAACTTGCGCGATTAACATAGCGATTAAAACTTGCGCCACAGGGTCATCTGCCTTTTTCTTTTTCCGCTTATATTCGTGAAAACAAAAATAAGGATGTTGAATCAATTCACCAATCCCTGCAGCTAACATCAAATCGGCTTCCACATTTAACCGAATCGTTTCAATCACTGCGGTGATAGAACGCTCTAAATAAATCCGAAAACGCGGGTGATCGTCTTGATACCCTGCGATTTCAAGGATGAAGGCAATAAAACGCATTTTCAATTCTTCCTCATTCCAGAATTTGAAATTTTGTTTCAATGTAGAGCGCAATTTTTCCAATCGTTGTAATTCAACAGATGAAAAATGTAGATCAAGGGTTTCTACTTTTAACCAATCCACTAAAAGTGGATGCGTTTCCAACTCTTTCAATTTAAATTGAAAACGTAAGTCAGACTCTGTCCAAACTTGTTTTGGTATTTTTTCCATTGTTTTAGTTCTTTTAAGGACAAAAGTACACTTTTTCTATGATTTTGACAAAAAATTAGCGTATTTAAAGTGCGGCAAATTAAAACTTGCCGCACTTTGATTTTACAAATGTTATCAATTCAAAACCACTTCAATCCCCAAACTCACGCCGTCCATCAATTCAATCGGCTGACTCGTCATGGCATCTGACAAAATTAAATCGGTAGCCAATGTTTCCGCCTTGATGTAATCCGCAAAGTGCGCAACTGCGTCTTGAATCGCTTTATGACGCTCCAAAGTCACCGTAACGCGGTCTGTAACATTAAATGCACGTTCTTTTCGGATGTTTTGGATGCGATTAACTAAATCTCTCGCAGTGCCTTCCGCCAATAATTCGGCATCCAAATTCAAATCCAATGCTAAGGTCAATTCGCCATCACTGGCAGATTGCCAACCCGGAATATCTTCAGATGTAATTAAAAAATCATCCGTAGTGAAATCAAAAGGAGTTCCATTCAAATTTAATTGACATTTGCCTGTTTTTTCTAATAAACTAATGTCTTTTTGACCAAAAACATCCAATTGCGCACCCAATGCTTTCAAATTCGCACCCAATCGCTTACCTAATGACTTGAAATTTGGACGAATTTTCTTTTTAACCATCCCTTCTGTTCCGCGCACGTATTCCAATACTTTAACATTCGTTTCTGCTAAAATCAAATCTTTCACAGATTCGACTTCTGCGATGAACGATTCATCCAAAATCGGCAATAAGGCTCTTCGCAAGGGCTGTCGAACTCGAATTTTCTCTTTTTTGCGCAATGACAAAATCAATCCAGAGATACGTTGTGCATAATTCATCCGTTTTTCCAAACCTGAATCCATGTATTTGGTTTCAAAATCAGGAAAATCCGTTAAGTGAACCGATTCATGCGCGTCTTTTTTCGTTACATCATTCAAATTTTTGAACATCCAATCCGAGAAAAAAGGCGCAATCGGTGCGCTTAATCGCGTAATAGTCACCAAACATTCATATAAAGTTTGATAAGCGGCGATTTTATCGTGTTCATATTCACCTTTCCAAAAACGGCGGCGGCTCAACCGAACATACCAATTACTCAAATGTTCATCCACAAATTGTTGGATTTTACGCGCCGCATTAGTCGGTTCATAATCGGCGTAATCGGCATGCACTTCTTTCACCAACGTATTCAATAATGAAATAATCCATCTATCCAATTCTGCCCGTTTGCTCAAGGAGATTCGGCGTTCTTGATGTTTGAAATTATCAACATTTGCGTATAAAGCAAAAAAGGAATACGTATTGTACAGTGTACCAAAGAATTTGCGTTGCACTTCCCCGATTCCATCCGCATCAAATTTCAAATTATCCCAAGGTTGTGCATTCGCAATCATGTACCAACGCGTCGCATCCGCCCCATAATAATCCAACGTTGCAAAAGGATCCACCGTATTGCCCACACTTTTAGACATTTTTTTGCCTTCTTTGTCTAAAACTAAGCCGTTTGAAACCACATTTTTAAACGCAATCGAATCAAAAGCCATCACTGCAATCGCATGAAGCGTGAAAAACCAACCCCGCGTTTGGTCAACCCCTTCCGCAATGAAATCTGCGGGGAAATTTTGTTTAAATTTCTCCTTATTTTCAAATGGATAATGCCATTGTGCATACGGCATTGCCCCAGAATCGAACCAAACATCAATCAAATCCAATTCTCGAAACATCGGTTCTCCATTTTCAGAAACCAATATAATTTCGTCAATATACGGACGATGAAAATCTTTTGGCAACTCTTGACCTTTATTCAAAATTTTATTTGCCTTTGTCACTGCTTTTTGCAAATCCGCAACGGAGCCAATGCAAATTTCCTGTTTTTTATCCTCCGTCCGCCAAATCGGTAACGGAATGCCCCAATACCGAGAACGCGATAAATTCCAATCTTGCAAATTCTCCAACCATTGTCCAAAACGCCCTGTGCCAGTTGCCGCAGGTTTCCAATGAATCGTTTTATTTAATTCAACCATACGTTGTTTTGCCGCCGTACTCCGCACAAACCAAGAATCCAACGGATAGTACAAAACAGGCTTGCCCGTGCGCCAACAATGTGGATACGAGTGTTCATAACGCTCGACTTTGAACGCTTTGTTCTCTGTTTTGAGCTTAATCGCAATGCGTTCATCGACTGTTAAGTAACGTTCTGTATGATTTTTTTCTAACCATGATTTTTTTTCACTATCTGTAAGATATTGTTCTTTAACAGGTTCACCTGCAAAATCAGTGACTTCTGCTACAAACCGACCTTGTTTATTCACCAAAGGTGCATCATCACCATTTTCATCCGTGACCATGATAGACACAATCCCGTTTTCTTTACAAACCCGAAAGTCATCCGCCCCAAAAACCGATGCCGTATGCACAATGCCCGTACCATCCGAAGTCGTCACAAAATCACCAATGATGATTTCAAAAGCCTTGCCTTTCGGTGCGACATAAGGCAATAATTGATTGTATTTCAATCCTTTAAGCTCTTTTCCGACAACTTCTGAAACGATTTTAAATGGAATATTTTTGGCTCCTGCAACATAATCTTCCAATTTCAAACCGTCATTTTTTTCCGAAAAATATTTTCTAAACAAATCTTTGGCAAGTAAAACCGTCACAGGTCGATGCGTATAAGGATTGAACGTGCGCACCAAAACATAGGTAATATTTTCTCCAACGGCTAATGCACAGTTTGCGGGCAACGTCCAAGGGGTTGTCGTCCAAGCCAAAACCGAAACAGGTGTATCCGTTTTTCCAAATAAAAATTCGCTCGCATCATTACGAACCAAATCAAATTGCGCAACAATGGAAGTATCTTTCACATCTTTGTAACAACCTGGCATATTCAACTCGTGCGTACTCAAACCCGTACCCGCCGCAGGTGAATACGGCTGAATCGTATAACCTTTATACAATAAATTTTTATCATACAATCGTTTCAATAACCACCAAACCGATTCAATATAATCATTTTCATACGTAATATAAGGTTTCTCCAAATCGACCCAATAACCCATTTGAACGGTAATTTTATCCCATTCATTTTTGAAACACATGACGGTTTCTTTACATGCCTTATTGTAATCATCCACCGAAATCGTTTTGCCAATGTCTTCTTTGGTGATGCCGAGTTCCTTTTCGACACTCAATTCAATGGGTAAACCATGCGTATCCCAACCACCTTTGCGCTCGACGCGATGACCATTCATGGTTTGAAAACGACAAAAAATGTCTTTCACCGTGCGCGCAATAACGTGATGAATACCCGGTTTGCCATTCGCAGAAGGCGGTCCTTCATAAAAAACAAAGGATTTGCGATGCGCCCGTTGCTTGATGCTCTTATCAAACACCGCTTTTTCTTCCCAAAACTTCAAAATTTCGCGGTCAATTTCGGGGAGGTTGAGGTTTTTAAATGTTCTATATGACATATAATCAATTGATTTTCAATTATTTTTTAAAAATTTCTTTTAAATTGATTTTCAAATCAGGAAACACCTCCGATTCTAAGATTTCATTATCCATAAAAATCAAAGGACGACCATAGTGATTTGACGCTTTATCTAAATTAAATCGAATAACCACTTCCCTGTCAGGGTCAAAAATCCAATATTCTGGAATTCCATTATCTTCATATAATTGTTTTTTAAAACTCATTTCTTTTTTAGAATCGCCTGATAATAAAATTTCAACAACCAAATCTGGCGAACCCAAACATCCTATTTCATCTATTTTTGAAGCATCACAAATAACACACAAATCAGGTTGTACAACAGTATGAATATCGGTATTCGCACTCAACGATTTTCGACCATCAAATAAACGCACATCGAAAGGGGCTGCAAACGCTTCATAGTTTTGACGCTTATGCTCAAGCCAATTATATAAAATAAGACATAATCTTATAGAAATTCGTTGATGTTTCGTATTGGGTGTCTCCACTATAAAAATAAGACCTCTAATTAATTCGACTCTTTCTTCAAATTTCCATTCTAAATAATCAGCATAAGAATAAACTTTTGTTAAATCTAATTGCGATAAATGACTTATTTTTTCCATTATTTGACATTTTAGGGTTAAAAAATTAAAAAAATGCTCCGACTCGTTACAACCGAGTCGGAGCATTGCGTTTTTATCAACAAAACGACCTCCTTCAACGGTTGTATCCGCGAACGATGTTAATAATGCTAATAATTATATGCTGATATTTTGTCATTTTTAATATTTAATTTTCCGACCGCAAATATAATGCCTTTTTTAGAAACGCACAAATTTTTGACGAAAAAACAAAATTCATCCAATTAGTTTTTAAATTGGTCTAAAAATAAGTTCCATTTGTTGCGATTGTCCGCCAAATCCATCAATTTTGGGCAAAAATATTGAAATTATGCAAAAAATTTGGCTCATCATTCAACGCGAGTTTCTTACACGCGTTACCAGTCGTTCTTTTATTTTGACGACTTTGTTGGCTCCATTAGGTATTATTGTGTTTTCGGCGATTGCGACCTTTATTTTTTCCTCGAAAGACGATAAAATTACCCGCATTGCGGTCTTGGATGAAGGTAATATTTTAAACAAAACGATTAAAGATGAGAGTAATTTATACTTTTTATTTCCAATCGAATCGTTAGAAAACCTTAAAAATTTGACTGCAGCCGATAAAAAAGGGCAAAAAACGTATAATGGCGTATTGGTTATCCCAAAATTGAATGATTTGGCGGCAAATAAACATCAAATTGTTTATTATTCGGATGAACAATTGGGTTTAGAACAAACAATGCGTATCAAACGAAAAATTGGGGATGGCATCCGCAATTTCAAAATTGATTCCCTCCATTTCAATAAAAAACAATTGGAAGCCTTAGATACCGATGTTTCATTATCACCTAAAAACATTAAAAGTACGCAAAAAAAATCGGATTCAACGGCTTTGGTTGGTGCAGGTTTGGGTGGAGTCTTGGGTTATATGTTGATAATTGTCATTTTAGGATTTAGCGGGCAGGTGATGCGCGGTGTCATGGAAGAAAAAACAAGTCGGATTGTCGAAGTCATAATTTCTTCTGTGAAGCCATTTGAGTTGATGATGGGCAAAATTTTGGGTATCGGCGCGGCAGGTTTAGTGCAAATGACTGTTTGGATGTTGATGAGTTTTGGTGTTTCGTGCTTGCTGCCTTTGTTGGGGCTTTCCTCACCTATGGGAAGTACGCCAATGATAGAAGTAGAAGGCGCACATGCGCCTAATATGGAAGATGTTTCCCTACAAATGGGTCAAATCATTACAGAATTAGGGAATATGAATTGGTGGTTCATCGTTCCGATGATGTTTTTTTATTTTCTTGCAGGCTTTTTATTATATGCCTCCTTATTTGCAGCAGTTGGTTCTGCAGTCGGCGATGATTTGGGCGAGAGTCAAGCGATGACTTTTCCACTTGTGCTGCCATTGATGTTCGCTTTTTACGCTTCGGTCCGGGCGGTGAGCGCACCAGAAAGTAGTTTAGCCGTTTGGACATCAATATTTCCACTTTTTTCACCAGTAGTCATGCCAGCCCGTTTAGCGTTTAATCCTCCTATGTGGCAAATTATGCTATCAGTAATTTTTTTAATAGGTACTGTATTGGCATTCACTTGGTTAGCAGCAAAAATCTATCGAGTTGGGATTTTGATGTATGGGAAAAAAGTAACTTTTAAAGAATTGGCAAAATGGATTTTCTATAAAAATTAATTTTGCGCCGCTTAATGTTTCTCGTAATGGCTTATCATTTACAACTAAAATCTAATATACTTGTCCTATATCAGTTGGTAAAATAAACTTGCGTCCAGTTTCAAACTTGACGCAAGTTATGCTCGAATTTATTTTCAACTCATTTAGGAAGGCTATACTTCCTTTTTTCATATTCTAATGCAACCAAAACAAACTATTTCCACGCTCTCGGTGTTTAAAAACCCCTTTTTTGATGGTTTTGAAATTAAAAACGCTCTTTTTTTAAATCGCGCTTTTCCAACTCATTTTCATACGCATTGGAGTATCGCACTTGTCAAAACAGGTAGTGAAAATTTATATATTGATAATCAAAAATTATTGATTGCCGCCAATACACTTGTGTTGATTCCACCTTATTTGCCGCATAGTCATGATGGGCAACAGGAGGCTTTTTGGGCATACCAAGTCCTTTATTTTGATGAAACGAGGTTCAAAAAGCGTTTACAAAATACCGTTTATGACCAAAAAGTAGTCTTGAATAATCAATTGGTTTTAGCCCATGTATTCCAACAATTTTGCCTTCAATTGCAAGAAAACACTTTTCAATTAATTCATTTTGAGCAATTTATACATACAATTTTATTAGATAAAAATACCATTTTTATTGGAATGAACCTTATCAATCATCACTTGGATTTTGTACAAGAAATCAAACAGGTGATGACCCATCATTTGATAGAGAAAATAACGTTAGATAGGTTAAGCCAGAAATTCAAAATAGATAAATTTAATCTAATGCGTCAATTTAAAAAAGCAACGGGTTTAACTCCAAATGATTATTTGATGGCATTGCGGATTGAAGAATCAAAACAATTAATGTATAAAACCGATTCGCTGATGGATATTGCCTTTACGACTGGTTTTTATGACCAAAGCCATTTTTACCATTGTTTTAAAAAATATGTAGGTTTAAGTCCAACGGAATATCGGCAAAATTTGCAATATTTTACAAGTCCTCCTGAATAGCAAGTCTTATTTTTGTGCTAATAATTGAATTTAAAATTTAAAAGCACAAATTAATTATGTCAAAAAAAACAATGTATTTTAAATTGATTTTAATCAGTTTAGGAATAAAATCAACTATCATTCATGCTCAAAATGGGTTGCAAAAATGTTGGGAAAAACAAGTTAAAAGCCAACAAGATTCGTATTTAACGTTTTCTTATCAAGAAAAAATAAATACATTAGAACATAGTTTTGAACCTTGGGAGCAAACAAAAGCGGTGTCCAAAGGAAGGATTTCCCAGAACACAAGTCATTTTTTGCAAAAAGATACCTTCCAATACGTTGGTCGCAATAAGCATTATTATACGACAAGCGAATTAAACGCAACTCAATTATTGCTTTTGGAACATGGGGATACCACCTTATTTCCTGTGACCAAAAGTATGTTTTTAAACAAAAAGATTGAAACGAGTCGATATTCGGGTGCGTGTTTGATTGATTACTTTCATCAACAAAAAATTAAACCATCCAAAAGCACTGATAAAACATGGATTGTTTATGAAACTATTATCAATCAGGCTGTTGTAAAATTATACATTCGCAAATCAGATAATTTGTTAGATAAAACAACCATTCTAAAGCATGATGATTTATTTGGAGATATATTGACGACCGTTTTTTATCAGGATTACGCCAAGCTTGATGGTGTTTTTTATGCTCAACATATGGTCATTGAAAAGATAAATGGTAAATTATTAGATGATGTAATTATTTCAAATGCAAGTCTTTATAAAAAAATATTAAGTCTTTTAGTTGCTCCTACCCAATACCAATTTGCCGCAGAAGAAGTAAATAAGCCTGATATTAAAATTGAAAAATATTCAAATCAAATTCACTTTATCGAACTCAAACATACAGATGATAGGGTTTTATTAGTGGAGTTTAAAGATTTTTTATTAGTTGCAGAGGCGCCTTTGAGTAGTGAAAATGGGGATTTAATCCTTCAAGCAGCTAAAAAAATAGCACCGCATAAACCTGTTCAATATTTTGTTTTTGGACATTATCATCCCCATTATTTGGGCGGTATCCGAGCGTTTGTGCATGAAGAGGCAACTATAATTTGCTCAAAACAGGATGAAGCCTATGTTCAATATTTGACCAATGCACCTCATACGTTGCAACCAGATCATTTGCAATTGCATCCTAAACCGCTAAAAATACAAGAAATCAAGGATAGTTTGACTATTTCAGATGGTTCATTTGAAATGAAAATTTATTTTATAGGCAAAAAATCGCAACATACCAATGATTATTTGGTCTATTACTTTCCGAACGAAAAATTATTGTTTGAAGATGATTTAGTCTGGATTCCCAAAGTAGGCGACATTCCGAAAAGTAGTGGGAGACAAACGGGTTTGTACGATGCGATTCAAGCATTACATTTAGATGTAAAGACCATTATTCAATCTTGGCCCGTTTCGGAAATGGGCGTGAAAACGGTCATTCCATTTGCCGATTTAGAAAAATCAATAATGGTTAAACGGTAGCCTTTGTTTGGTATTTACGTTATACGTTTCGGAAACCTTTAAGGTTTCCGAAACGTATTTATTTGATGACCATCAAATTATACATTAAAAAAATTAGTTTTTATAAATGTGCGGAAGAACCATTTTTTTTGTTTTCGCTAATTTTCTTAAACAAAAAAATTAGCGAAAACCAAGTACTTAGAAAGGATTTTTTTACTATTTTTACACTTCATTTAACTTATAACGAATCAAAATGCAAACAATGAAAAAAAAGTGGGCAATTATTGTAAGTTTATTTTTAATCAAAACACATGCTTTTGCAACGATTCAACAAAAATCTATGGCAGGAGCAATAGTTGTTAAAGCCAATGACTCCTTTGGAACAAAGACAATGCCTCTGCGAAAAAGGGCTGTATTCCAAAAACAAGTACCTACTTTACAAAAAGACACAACAGATTGTGTGAAAATTAGTTTAAAAAATGGGAAAACGTTTTATGGTGTCGTTAAAACGATGAGTCCTTATCGATTAACCTACTTGCCTTGTAGTGAGGCAAAGTCTTCGATGGATCCGTTAAATATATATACGGAAAATATTGCAACACTGACGAGTGCGGATGGTAAAATATTTTATCAATATCGTGCGGAGACGGAACAACTCAATGCAAGGAAAAAATCCCGCATTTCACTTCTATCGGGATTAGTTGCGGTCTTATGTGTGTATCAGCTCCTATACCATATTGAAGTATCAGCATTATTCTACTTAGGAGCCACTTTTTTACCCTTAATAGCGTTATTTGTAGGTCTTAATTGTTTAACATACCTGGTGCGCAAAAAATATTTTGACACAATGACCTTCATACGGGCAGGTATTGGAATCACATTGGGCATAATTACAGGTTTGTTAGGACCCTTTGTATGGGGTATTTGGGGCGTTTTACTGGTTTATGCCCTTTACCTCCTTTTAAGGTCTAAAAAACAATAACTAAACATTTGTTTTTTGTTGAAATGGTAGAGCGTAATTGATTATCAATTGGTTGCAAATAATTGATAATCAAACTTTTGGAGGGTTTGAAACCCTCCAAAAGTTATTCTATTTGATTCGCCACACTATTTATAAATTGCAAACCTTTTACTTTTGTTTAATCGTAATCAATCGATTTTTATACTTAATAAATTCAGAATCAATGTATTCGTGCAATTGCGTCAGCGTATCAAATTGGTCAAATAACTCTTTATAATCATGCGTTTGACGACTTGCATTCCGCAAAGTAACGTAGTCCAAAATATGGTCTTCCGTAATATTTTTAGAATTTTCACAAAAAACAGTCAATTTTTGAATCACATTGCGCAATTGTCTAATATTACCTGTCCAATTAATCGCTTTCAGTGCTTCCATTGCTTCGGGCGTAAACTGCTTCGCCTTCATATTGTAATCTTGACTGACCATTTCCATAAAATACGCTGCCAATTGAGGAATATCGTCTCGCCGTTCATTGAGCGCGGGAACATAGATGTCAATAACTGCTAATCTATGAAATAAATCTTCTCGAAAATTATTGCGTCGAATCTCTTCACGCAAGTCCTTATTCGTTGCCGCAACTACCCGAACATCTACTTTAATGTCTTTATCACCGCCCACTCGCGTAATTTTATTCTCTTGCAAAGCCCGCAATACTTTTGCTTGTGCTTGAACACTCATATCGCCAATTTCATCCAGAAACAACGTACCACCATTTGCCAATTCAAATTTGCCGACTTGATTGTTATACGCGCCCGTAAAAGACCCTTTCATGTGCCCAAACAAGGTACTTTCAATCAATTCGGACGGAATTGCCGCACAATTGACCTCTACAAATGGTCCGTCACGGCGCGGACTGCGTTCATGCACCCATCTCGCCACCAATTCTTTTCCAGAACCATTGGGACCAATAATCAAAACCCGCGCTAAATCTTTCGGACCCGCTTGGTCAATTTCCTTTTTCACCCGCATAATCGCAGCAGAAGTCCCCACAATTTCAGGAATGCGCGGAGCTTGCGTCATCACCTTGCGGCGAATCGTCTTATTTTCGGTGACCAAAACCGATTTATCTAACGCGTTGCGAATCGTAATTAAAATGCGATTCAAATCCAATGGTTTTGGAATGAAATCAAATGCACCTTTTTTGACTGCTTCGACCGCCGTTTCAATATTGCCATGACCCGAAATCATGACAATCGGCGTATCAGGGCAAATTTCCTGCAACTTTTCCAATACCTCCATGCCGTCCATGCGCGGCATCCGAATGTCCAAAAATATGAGACTATAGGCTTCCTTTTTGCACTTTGCGATACATTCGATTCCGTCAGGAGCTTCATCCACATCATAATCCAGTTCTAAAACGGACTTGAAAGTGCGGCGAATCGGAGCTTCATCATCAACAATTAAGATTTTCGGGAGTTTGTTACCGGTTTTTTTCATCGAAGCGTGAGAATTTAATAAAGTTAAGTTTCTGAAAGCGGATAATTATTTTGCTGCTTTCATCAATTGTCCGCAATTTCGCACAAAAGTACATTAATTGCGCAAAATTTGCTGGTCTTTAGACGATAAAATTATAAAAAATGTATAAGTATTTTGCAAAATACTTGAATAAAAAAATTTGCCATGAGTTTTACAAGTGGTGTGATTTCAAAAAGCAATTTATTGCTTCCTATTTTCTCAAAAGTGTTGCCCAACGATTGGGCATGCAGGTTATTTTACTAAATTTGCGCTTTAAAACCATTTCCCAACAATGTTTGAAATAACTACGCTCCCTAACGAGCGAATCGATAATTTATTGGATTTGCAACGAGCAAATCTTAAAAACAACCTTGATGTTGTGACACAGCAAAGTCAAGGTTATTTAAGTTTTCCCTATACGACCGCAATTATCCAACGGATGATGCAGGCAGAACCTCAACCAATAGCTTTCGCAGAGGGTCAAGTGATTGGTTACGCATTGACAGCTACATTACCTGTTTGTCAAACGATAGAACTCATGTTGCCATTATTAAATATGTTTAATCAATTGACTTTCAATGGTAAACCATTGTCTGCCTATCGATATTATGTTATGGGACAGGTTTGTGTCCGCGCAGATTACAGAGGCATTGGCGTATTTGACGCACTGTATGCACAACATCGTGCTTTATTTGCGGGTAAATACGACTTTACCGTTACCGAAATTGCTGCGGACAATTGGCGTTCGATTGCCGCACATCGGCGGGTTGGTTTTAAAACGTTACACCGTTATTTTGACGCATTAAGTCAAAAAACGTGGGAAGTCGTGATTTTAGAATTTTGAGTATTCATTGGAATACTCAAGATTTCTCACAAACGGTTTTTAAATTTTTCAAACCTTCGTCGTATTGTTGGTTCAACATGCGTTTCAAAAAGACGAAACTAAACCAACGTCCGAGTGGATTCCATCCCAAATCGTCTTCTAAGGTCCATCGAACTTGCGTTTTACCTGCATTTTCTTTGAAAGAAAAATCGGAAAAACTGGACGTTGAACCCCCAAATTCAATTTTTAAGCGCAATTTTTGATTGGTCAAGGTATCAATAATGGTACTTTTGCCTGTGCCTGTTTTATCCCCTTTCCAACTGTACCAAGAACCCAAACCTGCGGATGGTTCAGAATATTGATATGCTGCTTGTGGGTCTGACGCGTGCCAAGGCGACCAATTTTTCCATTGTTTGCCATCTGCGATTTGAGGATAAATTTTACTTGCAGGCGCGGCAATTTCGATTTGTTTTTCAATAAAAAGACTACCAGGCAAGAAACAGCCGATAAACAAAAAGCCTAAAACTGCATAAAGCAGGTATTTTAAGATTGATTTCATTGGTGTATGTTTGATTTTTAAAAATAATTCGTTTTAAAAAGCCTCCGAAAGCTGTTTTGAATGGCACAAACATAAAACAGGTTTGGCAAACCACCAAATTTTTGACGCGTAAAATGTTGATTATCAATACATTTTTTATAAAAATATTTGTTTTAATGGTGGGTAATTGGAACGCGGATGACACAGATTGGGCGGGTAGTGTAATGATATTAACCCAATTTTCGCGGTATGCTCTGAATTAGGTTAAAGAATAATCTTATGCACCTGAATAAAAGTGCCATTTAAATGGTCAAAATCCTTATCGGTTGTGATTAAAGTGGCATTAAAAAGATGAGCTGTTGCCGCTATCCATAAATCATTTTTGCCCATTTTACGAGCTGTGGTATCAGAAGGAAGCGTTTTTGTCGAATGTTTCCCTTTACTGAACGTGTCAATCGCTGCATAAAGGTCTAATAAGATTCTTTTATCAATTGGAACGGCTTTAAAAGCTTTTATCAAGGTTTCTAATTGGCGCAATTTAAAACTGCCCCAATTATTTTGCTGCGCAATTGATAGCAATTCGCCTATTGTAACAATAGAAATTAAGGCGTAAGTATCTGGATGATATAAATTAAAAGGCGTTAATTGCGGTGTCACTCGACTATCTCCCCGTAAAATTTGAAGCAAAATATTGGTATCTAAAATATAA
>JBDLWG010000381.1:0-3446 GCA_039804385.1 Bacteroidota bacterium | reverse complement strand
TCCTGCGGTTTCAGGTAACTTTTCGTTTCATAAACGACTTGTTTATAACGATTCAAACTCAAATCGTACTTATTATCGCGGATTTCCTGCACCGGGACGCAAAAACTCTTATCGGTACGGAGTCTATCGGCTTCTTGTGGCAGGTTTTTGAAACGCTCGACAATATCAGGAATATCATTCGCCGCAACAGGAGCGCGTTTATCATCCAAACTCAAACCGTCGGCTTGCATATCATAAAACCAAACGGTATCCGTCGTGCCGCCGCCATCGGTTTTGGTAAAAATCAAGACCGCCGTACTCACACCCGCGTAAGGTTTAAACACGCCACTCGGCATCGAAATCACGGCATGAAGGCGTTGCTTATCAATCAACGTGGTGCGCAACTGCACATGCGCAAGGCTGCTGCCAAACAAAACGCCATCAGGCACAATGACCGCAGCGCGTCCGCCCATCGTTAACCCTTTGAGAATCAACGCAATAAACAATAATTCTGTTTTTTTAGAATCCACGACTTTCAAAATCGCGCCATCCACCGCATCGCGGTCAAGGCTACCTTTGAAAGGCGGATTGGCAAGCACCAAAGACGCTTGTTGTTCAAAAGCGTGATTAGCTTCACTGAGCGCGTCCACAGGTTTGAGTTGCGGGTTTTCAATGCCGTGCAACATTAGATTCATCGCGCCAATGCGAATCATCGTCGGGTCGAACTCCATGCCCATAAACATTTGGTCATTAAAATATTGTCGGACGGTTTCATCATACAACTCACGCTTGTAATGCCTCCGAACAAAGGCACTCGACTCAATCAAAAAGCCACAAGTGCCGGCACTTGGGTCACAAATCACGTCGTTCAAGGTCGGTTGCATCATTTCAACCATCATTTTAATAATATGTCTTGGGGTACGGAATTGCCCATTTTGCCCTGCGGACGCAATCTTACTGAGGAGATATTCATAGACATCGCCTTTGGTGTCGCGGGAATCCATCTGGATTTTATCCACCATATCCACGACCTGCGCTAAAAGGCGGGGCGTAGGAATCATAAAAGTCGCGCCGCGCATGGATTGGCTAAAGACACTTTGTTGATTACCCATGTTGCGGATAAAATCAAAAATACCATCAGGTTGGATGAAAAGATGAAACATTTCGCCCGATTCCAAATCTTTGAAACGACTCCACCGCAACGGATACTCCTTTTCGAGATAAATCGGCGCGTCAATCGGTTGCTCAAGTTCAAAGGCAGCCGCTTCTTTGATTTTTTGTTCTTCGTCGAGCTTACGGATGAAGAGGAGATAAGTCATTTGTTCAATGACCGTTAATGGATTGGAAAGCCCGCCCGTCCAGAAGGCTTCCCACACTTTATCAATTTTAGACTTAATTTCGCCCGTCATAATCCTTATTTTGGAATGAAAAGAGGGCAAAGATACGCAAAAAAGGATTGAATCCAAGTAGGGACTTTAGGAGGACTTTACGTAAGTCCTCCTAAAGTCCTCCGATTATTTCAAAAATAGTATTTTTTTTGTAATCAAGCCTTGCTCTGTTTGAACGCGCAAAAAGTATTGTCCGCGATACGTATTATCTAAATTCAAATCAATATTATTTTGATTATCAATGTTTTGTGTAAAAACAATCCGTCCATACACATCATATAATTCCAATGATTGCATCGTCTGATTGCCTTCCATTGCCAAATGAAGTTGTCCATCGCGTACAGGATTCGGCGCAACTGTCAACGCGGTTGCAGGAGCGATTTCATTCGTGCCAGTTCGATAATAGGTGTAAGTAGTTTTGCTGACATTACTCCAAGTTTGCGTCAAGCGGTTAAATTCATCATGTAATTCTTCGTTTACTTTCCCATTTGCCGCTAAAGTGAAACGGTAACGCACTATGGTTACATAAGGATCATCTGAAATGTCTTTGCCTTGTAAAGTGAGTTGAATCAATTGATTTTGAGCATTATACGTATAATCAATTCGTTTCGCGCCTCCTATCGAATCCCATACAAATGGCATTATCGGCGCACCATTCGCATTCAAAGCGGGGATGTCATATCGTAATTGCAAAAGCCGTTCTGCGTCATAAGTGTGGACATATCGCCCGTCCCAAATCGCACCATACCCATTAATCGGGTCTTTGATGAAGGTTTTGTCCAATTTTCCATCCGTTTGATAGGTCATGGAATCTTTCTGGAACAAATCCCAAGTGTTCCGATGACTATCATAACTCATATTATAATGCAACAATTGATGACCTGTAGGCGCGTAAATATTGCTGTCTAAATCGGAAATCGTCCAAAGTCGTGTGCCAATATCGTAGGATTCGGTCAATGCTTTTTCGACGCGCCCGCCTGCTCCAAGCGTGTGATTGACCCGCGTAAAAGGCAAAAACGCAGGGGGCATGCCCAAACCTGCCCGCAATTGAATCAATCCGCCTGTGGCATTGTACGTGAAAATCGAAGTGCCATCATCCAACCATTGCCCGCTATCATAGACTTCGCCTCTTGCACTTTGGACTAAACCATTGGCATTCAATACATTGGTAAAACGACTGGAATCCCGCCATTGATTGTTAGACCAAATTTGAGTGTGGGCGGTTTTGAAATTTTCGATGTTTTTTGGGAAAATCCATACCGATTTTTCTGGGAAAAGATAGGCAGATTCCCCTTGTAATTCCAACCAAGATTGAGCTTTCAACGGCGCGTAACTCAATAGGCAGTACGCCACCGCACTCCAAAAGGTAGTTTGTCTCATAAGTTTAAATTGATTTTGATTAAAAACAGTAAGTTCACGGAGCATGACTGCTGCGTGAACTTACTATTTGCAAACGGCGTGCCTATTGCATAAAAAGAGCAACCTCTTTTTTTAATCGTATATCATTTTAAAAAGGGGACTTTACGTAAAAAATTACAAGCACAAATATCGCTTTTTTCAACCAATTTCTTGCAAAGGATGCCAAAAATGGCGTTTAAAATCGACAATCACAGCGTCTTTGATGACAATGCCTTCCATTTCTAATAATGCTTGCATCCGAGTGGGCGTTGCAAAATGCAGTCTGCCTGATAATTCGCCTTTGCGATTGACCACACGATGTGCAGGAATATCGGCTTCCAACGCCGCATTCAATGCCCAACCCACCATGCGCGGCGCACCTAATTGTAAAAATTCGGCGATAGCACCATAAGTGGTGACGCGTCCCACAGGAATCAACTTCGTTACATCATACACATCTGCCCAAAAAGATTGTTTTTTCATAAACAGCAACTTTGTTTTTATAATGAACCCAAGTGTCGTGATTTTGTTTTATTTGCATCCGTTTTGTTAAAAAGGAATTACCTTTGTAGGCGTTTTAAAGCCATTAAAATCATTCCTATCGATACGATATGGATAAAATATAGATAAAATGAAGCAAACCATACAGCCCACAAAATATATTAATAGATTGGTTATTAA
>JBDLWG010000380.1:0-2686 GCA_039804385.1 Bacteroidota bacterium | reverse complement strand
GCAGATATTACTTGGATGCTCAAAACCAAAAAATTACATGAATTTGGCGTTGAAAAGGTGTTTTGGTTTTTCACAACGAGCCAGCAAGTTGTCATTGCGCAGAGAAACCAGCATTGGATTGTGGCAGATTGGCACCAAGATATTGAAATTTGGGACGGTTTGAAGATAAATGTGGGTCAGTATCTGGCAAAACAAGGCATTCAACCTGTTGATAAACCGAACGAAAGCTAAGGGACTTTGGAAAGTTGCGATACGATTCCAATCGTATCGCAACATTCCAAAATTACTTCATCCAAGCGCGTATCAGCAACGGATTGATAAATAAATCACTCGCCAAAGCCGTCAATAAAGTCACTGCAATCAATTTTCCAACAATCACACTCGGCGGATGATGGCTGAATAACATCACCAAAAACCCACAAAACAGGATGATTGTGGTCAAAAACACTGGTTTTCCAGTCTCAATCATGGTTGTATGCAGGGCTTTTTCCACCGATTCGCCTTTGGATTGGTTCAAACGGAAACTACTCAAAAAATGTATCGTATCATCAATCGCAATCCCAAATACGACCGTAAAAACCATTGCAATACTCGCATCCAAATCAACGCCCAAAAATCCTATCATTCCGCCTGCAAAAAACAAGGGAATCAGGTTTGGAATCAAGAAAATCACTACCATTCGCGCTTTTTTAAACAAAAAACCCATCAAAATCGCTATCAAACCCACTTCCCAAGCAATGCCTTCCAATAAATCGGCGCGAATGTAAGTTGCATTTTTGTCAATGATGTAACCCGTTCCAGTCCGTTTGAATTTTGCAATCTTCGAATCGGTATTTTGAGCAATCCAAACATCGATTTTGTCGCCGATTGCCATGACCGAATCCGCCCCTAAATCCAAAATTCGGGTCGCAATCCGCGCTTTTGAACCATCTTTGCTCAACAAAACGTTCAAATGTGCCGCAGGCATTTTTTTTGCCAACGCCTGATACCCACTAAAACCAACAGAATCTTCGGGCAGACAGAAATTTCTGGGCAAATTGCCATTGTTTAATTGATGAATGCTTTTATAAACCATCGTCATCGAAGTCACGGAACGAATCGCATCTACGCTTTTTAAATGTTTTTCGACCTTTTCCATCTCTTTCAAAACTTCAAAATCATCTGCCCGATGTTGATTTTGAGCAAAAACAGCGTATTCCAAAGGGCGAAAACCAGCAAAGTTTTTTTCAAAAAAATAAAAATCATCCGTCACTTTCTCATAAAGTGGTAGATTTTTAGCAATCGTATAATTGGTTCTAATATTGAAAATGCCAATCGTACAAATGACCAAGAGTAAAACCGTTAAACCACCAATCCATTTGCTGTGATTTCGAGTGATATGATAAATTTTTTCCATTAAAATCTCTACTCGGGTATTCCCTGCTTGCATTTGAATGAGTTGTTCCACCTTAAAAAAAGGCATAATTGCCAATGTCACCAACAAAACCGTGACATAAGCCACCATAACACCCACTGCGGCATTGACTCCAAACTCTTGAATCGGGATAATACGACTCGTCACTAACGTTGCAAAGCCAATTGCGGTCGTTACTGCCGTCATCAAAGTTGCTAAACCAATTTCTTTGATGGTAATGGAAATGGCTTCATTCGGTGTGTTTCCGCGCTTCAATTCATCAATATATTTAGAAAGCATATGTATAACATCGGATGTACCAATGATTACCATCAAAACAGGGTATAAAGCCGCCATCACACTCAAATCGCGTCCCCAAGCCCCCAATAAACCCAGAAAAAAAAGCATCCCTAATCCAACCGAGACCAACGCAATCATCACGCTTGCCCATTTTCGGAAGATAATCCATAAAATCAAACCGACCAAAACCGCAGCAATCGCGGTTGCCATAGCGACTTCTCGTTTCTCGACTTTGACCAATTCTTTTTGAAAATTGGCACTGCCCATAAAGTGATAGGCTTGAAAATCAAAGGTTTGCACTAACGAATCTAACGCAGGCATCAAAATTTCGGCAGCAGCTAAATCAATCGAATCACGGGTTTTGAGCAAAACCACCAACGTTTTACCTGCCGTATCAATGAGGTTTTTAACAAAACGCGGGTCTTGTAAAAGTTTCTCGCGGTCATTCGCATAGGCTTCAGGTGCGTCTAGGTGTATCGCAGGAATCGTCGTAATGCCAAAAGCCGTTTTGACAGGTAACTGAATTTTAGTAAGCGATTGCGTGCTTTTGATGTAGGGCAAATCCCGCGCTTGCAAGGTGAAGTCATGAATTTTTGCCAAAAAAGTACTGTCAAAAACACCTGAATCACGTTGAACAGCCACTAATAAGAAATTGTCATCAGGTTCAAAATCCTTGACAAATTGCTGAAAAAAGGTGTTGTCGGGGTCTTTATCGGGAAAGAATTGTTTAAAATCAAAGGCAAAACGCAATTGAAAGGTAAAATAAACGCTGGCAAGCGTCAAACAAGCCAGCAAAGGAAAAGCAATTTTTCTAATTTTTAATAACATATTCGGTTGATTTTCCTATGAAACAAACACAACTGTTATATGTTTAAGGTTTTGAATTATGGCGAAAATAACAATTTACCCAACTTGCGAAGCAACTATGACGTAATTTCGATAAATTGGAACACGGATGACACGGATTGGGCTGATTTTAACGGATTTTTTTAT
>JBDLWG010000379.1:0-3898 GCA_039804385.1 Bacteroidota bacterium | reverse complement strand
TGATGAACGATAGTGCGCAAATGATTATGATTGGGCGACCACTCCAACCTGACGAAAAAACGTTTTTCGATAGTCGCCGACTCATGCCGCAACAAACGAAGGTTGCCTTAGACGGCATTGCGTTGATTACCCATAAAAATAATAAAGATACGGAATTGACTTATCCACAAGTGGTTAAAATCCTGAATGGCGAAATTACCGATAGAAAACAATTGGGCAAAGGCGGTTCGGGCAATATCAATTTAGTATTCGACAACTCTAATTCAGGAACGGTTAGTTTTGTTTTAAATGAAATTGGCGCGAAAAGTTTGCCCAAAAATGCGTTTGCAACGAAAACGAATACGGATGCTATTCAATTTGTTTCAGAAAATGAAAACACCATTGGTATTGTCGGTTGGAGTTGGATGAGCGATTCCGATGACCCCAAAACGAAGGTTTTTTTAAGTAAAATCAATGTTATTGGCATTTCACCGAAGCATGATTCTTTGCCAAAAGGGTTTTATCGCCCTTATCAATTGCCTGTTCGACAAGGTTTATATCCTTTTACACGGGACGTTTATTGCATTGTTCGGGATAGAAGTGCGGGTTTAGCGAGTGGCTTTTCGCGGTTTATTTACAGTGATATTGGACAACGGATTATGATGAAAGCAGGTATTGTACCCGCCCAAGAGCCTGAACGCGTTATCGAAATTGTCAAAAAGCCCGTACAATAATTCACCTTTTAGCACAAATCATTCTTTTATGATTCAAAAAAGGTGGATTCATGCCACTTTTAAATCCTTTTTTTCTTTTTTTAAAAGTTTTGCCTAAATTCGCCCCGTTTTTGGATTTCAACGAATCGTTTTAATAGTTTTTTAACTAAAATGTCTTGCAACCGTTTGTACAACACTCGTCTAAATTAACGAGTTAAACGATTTGTGTTATCTTGACCATAAAATTATCTTAGAAAAAATCAATCAACCAATCCGCGACACAATGAAAAAAGTCCAAATCTTAGCAGTCGCTTGCCTTGCCTCTTTGAGTTTGAATGTACAAGCCCAAGTCTTGTCCTCATCCAAAGAGTGTGAAAAACTAATTAACAACGAAGATTTCGGTGGTGCTCGAAAATGTTTGGATGCCATCATTGCCAAAGAACCGACTAATAGTGATGCCTATTTCTGGATGGGCGAGAGTTATTACCGCGATTCGACCTCTGAAAATGCCAAAGGTAATATGGCAAAAGCTGCCGATTTTTATAACAAAGGGGTTGCGGCAAATCCTGATTATAATTGGCGTTCTCAAATTGGGGTCGTCAAAATGATGATTCAGGATAAGCAAAATCAACAATTGATTTCTAAGGCGATTGATAAAGCCGTACGCGCTTCTCGCAAAAAACCGTACAAAGAAGGGCATCCAGATGCTTATTACTTGTTAGTCGATGCGTATTTGTATGGCAAAAACACGAATTTTACGGAAGGCGTTGCCAATGCAAAACGGGCAAGAGAAATTGAGCCTGCGGGCGCGAAATATTGGGTCAAAGAAGGCGATGCTCAAAGATTGGCAGGTTCGGCGGGCCCTGCGATGAGTGCTTATGAGTCGGCTGCGAGTATTGATAAAAAAGAAGCGGATGTGTATCTTAAAATGGGCAACATTTGGGGACGTGCAGGACAATTTAAATTGGCTATTGAAAAGTTGGAAGAGGGATTGGCGATTGCGCCCGATTATGCACCGTTGTACAAAGCGCAAATTGAGTTTTGTATGGCAAATAAAGAATATCCGAGAGTGACGAAATTGTTGGAAAAATATGTTACTTTGGCAGGTAAAGATTATGATGCCCGCGCTCGTTACGTAAAATTCTTGTGTTACCAAGCAAAAGCATATGATAAAGCCGTAGAAGAAGCCCAAAAATTGTTGACAGAAGACCCAACACGCAAAAATATGTATCGTTGGATGGCTTGGTCTAATTATGAAAATGGCAAATATGAAGCAGCTTTAGATGCGTCTGACAAATTGTTTAAAGCATTGAGTGGTGACGACTTGGCTAATTATGATTATACCTATTTCGCTCGCGCTGCGGAACAATTGGGCAAAATTGATACGGCTATACGGGTTTATCAAGATTATATCAAGTTCGATTCGACTCAAAAATGTGATGTGTTGCCTAAAATTGCAAACATTTACATCAAAGCGAATCGCGTGAAAGAAGCAGGTACTGCGTTGAATGATAAACTGGCAAAATGTGGTGGTAATAACAGCGATTATTATGCAGCCATGCAGTTGGCTTACAAGGCGGATATGCACAAAGAATTGGTACAAGCGGCAGATAGATATATTGAAAAATTGCCCAATGATGTTGATGGTTATTTCTACAAAGCAAAAGCATTGCAACAAATGGATGATGAAAATAATCCCCGTTATGATGCTCGCACGACGTATGAGAAATTGGTGGAAGTCGCGTTGAAAGCAACGGATGAAAAAACAAAAACGCGGAATAATTATTTCTTATCTCGGGCGTATAGCTATTTGGGCTATTGCATGGGTGCGCAAGGCAACTTGCCTGTAGCTAAAGAAAATTTCCAAAAAGCAGTAGCGGCGGATCCATCGAATGCAGATGCAGCGAAAAAAGTACAAGAGTTAGGTGGTAATTAAGTCGTTTCATTTAACGCAACAACGTTTGGAGGGTTTCAAACCCTCCAAACGTTATTTATACTAAACGTTCTACGAAAAATATAAAACAAAAAGCTGGATTGGGTAACAATCCAGCTTTTGTTTTGCCAACGAATCTTTTGCAAAGGTATCATTTATGATAGATCTTTGTTTTACAAGTAGTTTAAAATCAATTGGTTATGCCAATAACAAACTGTTTTGAACCATCCATACAGAGCTTAAAAATCGGCGTTCTTAACATAGCTAAAGTTCCAAAAAGGGGGTGAAAACTCAAGGATAAAATAATAATTTTTTTATCCTTTAAATTTTATTTTGTTTCCCTTCTTCTCCATACAATTCTCGACTTTTAGCATTGTAGGCTTGAGCCGCTTCTTCGGCAGTATCGTACATCCCCAAATGCACCGATTTTTTATCGATGGAAATGACGGCACGATAACGGTTGTTTTCTTGGTAAACGCCCGTATAGCCAATTCGACTGCTGGTACGACGCTGGCGACTGGCGGCTGCCCGACTCCGCCAAACTAAATTGTCCAATTGGCAATCTAATTTTTCACCATTTTTCGCGCCGACTAAATTTTTTTCATCGTTTCGTTGGTGTGCAAGAAATTTCTCAGCGACTAATTTGTGCAAGTAAATGGTCTCGGTTTTATACGAATTATCAGCTGTTTTCCACGTTTTTTGAAAGACGGCACAACCACTCGAATGTTTCCGAAGATTTTCTACAAATCGTATTTTGGCTAAATACGGGTCACTCAATAGGTACTCATAAACGGTGTCATCGACGAGTACCAACTCGTCACTGTTTTTTAAATTAATTTTGATTAACACGATCTTGACAGGGTTTGGTTTAAAAAAATGTCAACAAAACAGCGTACTGTTTGAAAACGTGGCTAATTTAGCAGGTTTTTTAAAAATCATGTATGTACATGAATCTTTTTTTTACAAAAAAGTTGCATTTTTTTTTAAAATGATTAAAAAACAACATAAATACACCATATAACAATTCAATTACGTATTTTTTAACATTTTTCGCAATTATTTTGTTAGACAGTATAAAGTTATTCCTTTACCTAATATGATGCTTGTTTTTGGAAATATAACAATGATATTACATGGTTTTTTTTAAATAATTTAAATTTTTAGTTGATATGAATCCTGTATTTATGCAAAGATGTTTTGATTTAGCGCGGTTGGGGAATGGTCAAACATCGCCGAATCCGTCGGTGGGCGCGGTCTTGGTTTATCAAGATAG
>JBDLWG010000378.1:0-4565 GCA_039804385.1 Bacteroidota bacterium | reverse complement strand
TCTTTTGTTTTTTTCAACAATTCGGCTCCTTTTTCGGGTTGAACCATTTTCACATACCGCGCAAAGCCTAACGCTGATTCCAAACAATCGCCACATTGACCCCATTTTTTGCCTTGAATCGACTTATCTTTTTCAATTTGGTGCAAAAAAGCCCTAAATTGTTTCAATCGTTTAGAACAAACGGTTGGTTTTTGATTCACCGTAATGCCCGTAACCTCTTGTCGAGAACCTTTGCGCATCACTTTCGTCTTGTCGGGATGAATCACCAAACCTTCCGAAGTGACAATTTCACGAACCATTTTCAACAATAAGTTTACATTTTTCGCACCTTCGTGTGTTGCGGAAAAGGTCAAATCATCGGCATAACGCGTATATCGAAATCCTAATTTGTTTGCCAAACCAGCCAATCGTTTATCTAAATGACGACACAAAATGTTTGTAATCATCGGACTTGTGGGCGCACCTTGTGGCAAACGGCGTTCTCCATCTGCAACAAACCACGATTCGCCATCCAATTCCACCATTTCAACGGTTTGTTCCGAACAAATCAAGGCTAAAATCGTCGCCACTTGTTGCGAATAGCCCAAACTCCGAAACACCCCTTTCACCCTATCGTAGGTAATCGTTGGAAAAAAATCTTTCAAATCCATGTTAATCACTACTTCCGATTGTAGGTGCGGAAGCGCATTAGAAACAATAGATTTTTGCGACACAAAACCATGTGCCGCTTCGTGTACCTTGACTTTCTGCAAGATACGTATTAAAATTTCGGATTGTACGTATTTCAAACGCGGCATGGGCGCGGAAATCGTGCGTTCACCGCCCGTTTTTTTAGGAATCGTAAATCGTTTGTAATGATTGACTTTGGAAACATCCCGAGCAAATGCCAAAAATCGAATTTCAGAAACAGCGATTTTAAACGCCGCAGCAATAGATTCAGCATCGGTCAAAATGGGCAATTCCGCCAATTTTAACTTTTCAACATCCGATATTTGTTGACTGAGTGCGAAAGAAACGCCTTCGCCAAGATATAAAATTTCTTTTTCTTTTCGTTTTACCCAATTTTCTGCTGCAATTTTGCGGTCTTGGATTTTGCGCAACTTGGTTTCTTGTCGTTTTCGACGCGATTCCTCCATGCGCTGCTTGCGAATGTCTTTAAGCAACGCCTCTTTATCTTGGAGTCGATGCTTTTCCTGATACAATTTATGGAGTTGCGATTGCAATGCGCCCTCTTGAAGGAGTACCGCTTCTGCCAAAGACGGCTCTGCTTTGGTTTCCTCCCAAAAACCAAGTCGTTTCATTTCTGCTAAAACGAATTGATCTTTTCCTTCGACACGCACACGGTCATAGAGTTCTTGACGGGTAAGAGGCTGAGACATATTATATGGAATTTGGATATTTTGCGAATGATATTTTAATTGTTTTAAATGCAAAAAACCAATCCAACCGAAGTGTATTTTACAGACTTGAAATTGTTTTAAATAAAAATTATAATAGGAAAATTGTTTTATCTTCGTACATTCTCCTGACGGGAATGTTCAACTCGAGGCGGTAACACTACTAATAGTCGGAAAGAATTCCCGAATTAGCACCGCATTCCGACTATTAGTAGTGTTACCGCTAATAGTGAAGAACAGGCTCGTGACGCATGAAAAAGCAATTCGCAGGAGCCGCGAAACACGGCTCAGTTTGCAAGATTTTGAAAAAACAATTTTCCTTTATAACTTATAACATTGATAATCAATTATTTAGCAATTCAAAATAAAAAACCTAAAAAAGTTATCGTTTTATCTTCGTACATCCTCCTTACGGGAATGTTCAACTCGAAGCGGCACATGTACCACCTGCGGATAAGAATTCACGAATTAGAACTGCATGTCCGCAGGTGGTACATGTGCCGCTAATAGTGAAGAACAGGCTCGTGACGCATGAAAAAGCAATTCGCAGGAGCCGCGAAACACGGCTCAGTTTGCAAGATTTTGAAAAAACGAACTTTATTTACGTTTTAAAATGAATCCTAAAAACAACTTCTTGTTTAATTATCAATTTATTTAAAATAAATTTAGCCTAAAAAAACAGTATTTAAAACAAAAACAGCAGCAAAAAATCGCGTTATCTTCGTACATTCTCCTTACGGGAATGTTCAACTCGAGGCGGTAACCCCCTTAGTAGTGGGAAAGATTTCACGAAATTGAACCGCATTCCCACTACTAAGGGGGTTACCGCTAATAGTGAAGAACAGGCTCGTGATGCGTGAAAAAGCAATTCGCAGGAGCCGCGAAACACGGCTCAGTTTGCAAGATTTTGAAAACGACGATTCTTTAACCGATGTTTTTGCTTTAAATTCTGATACAAAGATACAACATTTTAGTTCAACTTTCCAAATTTTTAGTCAATTATTTTCAATTATTGTAATTATTTTTTAATTTATAATATGTTGAAAATCAAATATTTAAAAATCAAAATCAAAAAAATATAGTATCTTTATTTTGAAACGGTTGAATTAGATTTTTGTTTTGTTTTTTAATCAAAAACAAACAAAAAATATTTATTTTAGCGAGTGAATGGTTTGAAAACATTCACTCGCTAAAAAGGATGCAACTAATTGATATTCAATATTTTATTCAAACCAGTTGTTTTATTATAAGCCATGCGCATTGCCAAAATGTGTTCGCACGGACCTTTAAACAATTTGTTCTGTCGGTAAAAATGACAACTACACGTTGCATTTTTCAAACGCTCGTCCCCATCAATCCACAATTCGGGTGCATAAGTCGAACCTTGTTTGACGGTTCCCGTTAATTTCAATAAATTATCAGATGACAATTCTGCTGTAACTGTAACTTGTTTAGCATCTGCAAGTTGCGTTGCCGCCGCTTCACGCGGATTATCAAAACGCAATTGTTCCATCGGCAATGGTTCACGACTCAATTCTCGGACGCGATAAACTTTTTTATTCAAATCATACATCACGCGCCCCGCTTGCGTCCAAGCAGCCAACGCACCTTCCACGATTTTGCGCGGCAACTTTAATTGAGTTGCCAATTCATCCGCCGTACCAAACCATGATTTTTTTAACTGATTGAAAACCAATTGTTTTGTATGATTATCGACTTCTGCACGCGGAGCCATCAAATCAAAATTGCCCGCTTTTGACCAATCATTTGAAGTCCAACCTGACAATCCAAGTGTAAAATTCATATATCCCAAATCCGCTATAAAAAACGATGGCAACCCATTTCCCAATAAATGCACCGTGATTTTTTGGGTCACAGGCAGCAATCTTTCCAAAATCAACAAGCGGCGGCGACCCCAAATCCGTACTTCGCCCGCCGTTTTTCCATTGTAAATCGACCGCGGACACGTCACAAGGATGCCAAATGGCTCTACCAACACCGAAATCGGTTCGCCCGGCGTGAGTCGAAAACGCAAAGAACGCGGACCTAATATTTCCTTTTTGCGTTTCAAATGATACAAAATGTTGTGAACATCCATCGGATGCAAATCAAAGGTATGTCCTTGAATCGTCATCGCTGCCGAAACTTGCAAAAAACCGCGCACCCAAGAATCAGGCAAATCAATTTTGACTTCCGTAAACGAATCTTCATTGGTCGTATCCACTTGAAAACCACTTGGTTCTACTTTGAATACTGTTTCTTTATAATCTCTAATCTTTTGAAATTCATTGTATAATGCAGCAGAATAATCAATATTTGTTGTGCCACATTCAAATTCATTGATATTTTTAAAAACTTCATAGCTGCATCCCAATCTTCCATAACTCGACTCGTCTTGACTGAAACATTCAAAAAAGATTTCGTCAGGATGCACCGTTATCACAGGGTCGAGGACGAACCAAGTGTCGCGCTCTTTTTCATACAAATAGTTGAAATATTTTCCACGCGCATCGTAAAAAGGCTGCATCACTTTGGATTTTTCCTTGCGCACCGCTTCCAATTCCTCACTGATACGGCGAATTTCATTTTTTACGCGCTCCGTATTTTCGACAATCGCCAATTCACCCAACAATTTGAGTTCATTTTGCGCCGCCCACTCTTTGTAAGTCGATTTATCCTGCGGTTTGAAACGCATATCGGAAACCACCACCTGATGTAACGCGGACATCGCTTCTCGAAAAGCGATATTTTTTGCCAAAGTCCCGATAAAATAGGTCGGCGAGCGCAACGTATCAGGAGCAAAAGACATATCAGTTCCTTTCGCACCCGTCACGACTCCCGAATTGCCATGATATTTATAATTGAAAAGCATAATTTTTAATTATTTGATTTTGAAACACATAGGTCACATAGGGGACATAGAACACATAGGGGCATTCGTTAAATACTTCGCATTTCAAACAAATGTCCCTATGTGCCCTATGTCATCCTATGTGCCCTATGTGTTAATGTTTTCGTTTGCATCGCCATTGGAATCTGCGGGTATTTTTTCCGAATCGCCAACATCACTTTTAATGTTGCTGCTTTATCTGCGACTGCCAAAGTGACGGATTGACGACTCATAATTTGTGCAATCATGCGGGCAACCGATTCATTTTTCATCGCTTC
>JBDLWG010000377.1:0-10177 GCA_039804385.1 Bacteroidota bacterium | reverse complement strand
CCACTTGTATTAAGTTTTCAATATATTGGTTTGTTTATTTTATTAGATATGTTGGGCGATGTCGGTGCCTTGCATTTTAGACATTATTGGATTATATTTGGTTTATTATCAGGAATATACGCATTAAGTAAAAACAATCATTTAAATATAGTACCAACAAAATGACTTTTTTGGCGAAAAATTTCCAACGAATCATCCTTTTGCTCATTGCCTATTTCCCGCTATTTTTGCATTTGGATACCATGCCATACAGAATATGGGATGAATCGCGGTTGGCGGTAAGTGCTTTTGAAATGCTCCACACGCATAACTATTGGGTTGTGACTTTTGGAGACGCGCCTGATTTATGGAGTGTGAAGCCGCCGTTGATGATATGGGTGATTGCCATTAGTTTTAAACTATTGGGATACAATGCTTTAGGGTTGCGATTGCCTTCGGCATTGTTTGGTTTAGCAACTGTTTTAGTCATATATGATTTTTGTAGAAAAGATTTGCGCAATCCATTACTAAGTTTTTTATCGGTTTTTGTGTTGGTGACAACAGCAGGTTACATGGATTATCATGTGACGCGCACAGGAGATTATGATGCGTTACTGATTTTATGCCAAACTTTATTTGTCATGCACTTTGCAAGACATCATTTTTTGAATACTCATCCGTCTAAAAATTTATATTGGAGTGCCTTTTGGCTCGCCCTTGCTTTGATGACGAAAGGCGTTGCAGCCCTTTTTCTATTGCCAAGTTTGGTCATTTGTTTGTTATTAGAAGGGAAATTGATTTTATATTTAAAAAATAAACATACGTATATCGCTGTAATGATTGCTTTTACGCCTATTTTGGCGTATTTTGGTTGGCGGGAACACCTTTCCACAGGTTATTTGCAAGCGGTTTGGGATATGGAGCTATTCAATCGATATTTGCAGGGCGATGGAGATGCGCACATTATTCAACAATCTTTGTTGGAAAAAATAGAACATTATTGGGATAGTTTATATGATACCGATTTCAAACCTTGGCTTTACTTATTACCTGTTAGCATTATTTCCATTTACCAATTACCCAATGTTTTTCATCGCAAAATATTATTATTTTTTTTGTGTAATGTATTGACAATCATTCTTTTAATTACGTTTTCGAGTTCTAAAAAAGGTTGGTATGAAGCACCAATTTATCCTTATTTGGCGATACTTGTTGGACAAGGACTGGTTTGGTTAGTGCCATTTTTTGAAATCATTTTGCAAAATAATAAACATTTCGTTGTAAAATGTGGGTTATGGAGTATGATAATGCTCTTTTTAGCTGCACCCTATTGGCGGATTTTTAAAAAATTTCATGGGAATACAGACCATCTTTACGAGTGGGAACAGCGACAATACACGCCTTTTATGAGCGAAATCGGCAAAAAAATGGATTATTTTGTTTTACAAACGGGTTATAATGCTGCGATTGAGTTTGTAAAAAAAGTTTCCAATGAGGAATCTTCGTTCAAAACACATACCATGTCAGTGCGCGATACGCAATTGTATCCGAAACATATTAAAATGGGCGCAAAAGTGATGTGTTGTGAACAAGAAGCGCGAGACTCTTTAAATCAATATTTTATTTATAAAACCATTGATAATCAACGGACTTGTGTATTAGTAGAAATTGTAGGTTTAAAAACGCCACCGTAGTCGGGAAATAAATTTCCCGACTACAGTGCAATTGCTTCTAATTCCGCAACCATTCTTCAGGATTTGTCGGCGATTTATCTTGCCAAATCTCAAAATGGAGTTCAGAAACGCCTTTAACAGTAGCCACTTTGCCAATCGACTGCCCTATTTTAATTTTTTCGTCTTTTTGAACCGTAACCGTCCCCAAACCAGAATACACTGTATAATAATGTCCATGTTTTAAAATCAAAACATTATTTTGACCCGCTAAAAATTGCACGCCTGACACGATTCCTTCTCCCACCGCTTTCACGGTCAAGTCTTTCGCGTTTTTCAACCGAATATCAATGCCTGAATTACTCACCATAACTCGTTGTAAATCAGGATGTTGGTGTTTTCCGAAATGTTTTACAATCGTGCCAATCAAAGGCAATTCCATTTTACCTTTATTTTTTTTAAAACTATTGGTTGATAAATCTAAGGCTGTTTCGGCAGCAGTGAGTTTAGTGGATTTGACGTTTTTTTTGTCCGCCTCTTTGATGCCTGCGATTTTTTTAGCCTTATCATCGCCTTTTGTTTCCATACTCGCGCCTGCTCTGATAGGCGTAACCGATTCATTTCCAATGATATGCAGCACTAAATCGCGCAAAGTGGCATTGGAAGGTTGCGCTTGAAAGGTCGTCGCGCTCAAAAATAAAAGGAAGATTGTAGCAAACTTTAACATGATTCAATTATTTTAATTTTCCAAAGGTGTGCATAGCGATAAACACCCCATTCGTCCAGCCAAAACCTTCTTGATTGGGATATTCGCCGCCCGTTGCCAAAATAGCTTCACAAACATTATATTTTTCTTTCATTTTGCCAAATTTGTGATAGGCTTCTTCACAAGTTTCCATCCATCGCTGCCGAATTTTAGTTGCCAAAATAGTGTATCCATATGCGTTTAACCCTTTAAAAGTGACCCATTGTAAGGGAGCCCAACCATTCGGCGCGTCCCATTGCTGCCCAGTTCGATGTGGAGTCGTTACGAGTCCACCCTGTTTAAGAAATTGATTTTCAATTACTTGTGTCATGGCAGCGGCTTCTTCCAATTTTGCCATGTGAAAAAACATCGGATACGCACCCGCTAAGGTGTAGCAAGTGGACCTTTTTTGTTGCTTGAAATGATAATCAAAATAAAAACTTCTGGACGCATCCCAAAAGAATTGATGAATGGTTTTAATGCGATCCACCATCCGATGATGATAGAACTCCATTTTGACTTCATCTTCGTGAAAAGCATACATCCGAAATAGCATTTTTTCCATGAAAAATAACAAACAATTTAAATCAATCGGCACGATATCGGTCGTTTGAATCGTCTCCAATGATTTTCCGTCTGCCAGCCAACGACTGCTAAAATCCCAACCCGATTCCGCCGCCGCCCGCAAATGTCGATAGATTTCAGCTGGTTTTTGGGTGGATTGAGCTGCCGTTTCCACATCTTCGCGCCAAGATTCAGCTCGCGGTGTATCGTTTGCATCCCAATATCGATTTAAAAGAGTGCCATTCGGCATCCGCACCACCCGCTTCAAACAAGGATTTTCCGCCGTCACTTGTTCCGCGCCATCCATCCAAAAAGCGTATTCTTTTTCAAGTTGCAGCTCATATCGCTCTATGTACGCATAAAATTTTCTTTTAATTTGAAAGGGCGTTTTTTCATTTGGTAATTCATCAGCAGGCAACTTAGCGTACATGCCTGCCCGCAGGCAAACCATCAACATAAAAAAGGGTGGTTGAGACCTGCCAAGATAATAATTGCGATTGCCATTCGGTATATAACCTTGTTTATCAATAAGATACGCAAAATTATCAATCATCATTTGAATTAAATGCGATTGCCCAGATTCCCGCAAACCCAACATCGTAAAGTAACTATCCCAATAATAAATCTCTCGAAAACGCCCGCCCGGAACGATGTAAGGCAAAGGCAATTGTATCAGCGAACCCGCCGCAGATGCCTCTACTTGACGCGATAATTTCGCCCAAAGTAGTTCAATATATTGCACAATTGTTCTATTTGAATCAGGCTCTATATAGGTTTCAAAATCTTTGGGAAGTTCAAAATATTGATGTACAAATGCTTGCAAATCAAAGGATTGAGTTGATTGAAGTTTTAAAAAAAGATGATAAATTTCCTTTAAATCGCCTTTCGGCAGGCAATCTAAAAACGTTTTACAATCCTCAAAAACGAGTTGTTTTTGGACCGCTTCAAAGAGCAATGGAATTTTTTTTAGATTCATTTTTTTAGTATTTTTTTAAATTTAAAAATCCAATGGATGTTGTGGTTTGAATTAGGATTGGTAGGATTTTGGTAGGATTTATCCTTAACAATCCTACCAAAATCCTATAAATCCTAATTCAAACGCACACGCTGCAAAGCTAAAACATGCTGTCACAAAATCACCTTTTTAAGGTCTATAAAAACCATTTTATACCTTAAATTTGTATTATCGGCACTGATATTGAATCCTTTTAAACAAGGATTCGTACATACAAATAATATATATTTTAAAATTCAACTTTTAAAAATTTTGAATCAAAATATTGATTATCAATTTTTAAAACATTTAAAAAAAACCTATTAAACCAAATTTGAGACCACTTTGGAAAAAATACAGGATGCAGCATTCACGCGAATATATTTTTAAAATGAATGTCATCCTTTACGGTTAAAATCGAATTTCCAAACTGCCCAAAAATCAAAAATTCGCTATGATGATGCATAATAAAATAACGAAACCGATTCAAATCCTTTTAGTCGAAGACAATCCAGGTGATGTTCGGCTTACGCAGGAGGCTTTCAAAGATGGGCGTATTCCAGTATTGATGGATGTCGCATTTGATGGCGAAGAAGCAATTTTTTATTTACAACGTCGTCCGCCTTATCAAAACGCGCCGCGTCCTGATTTGATATTATTAGATTTAAATATACCTAAACGCGATGGGCGGGAGGTATTAGAATTTATTAAAAATGATCATGTATTGCGCAGCATCCCCGTAGTCGTGTTGACGACCTCGAATGCGGAGCAAGATATTTCTAAAACGTATAGTTTGCATGTAAATGCGTACATCAATAAACCTGTCGATTTCGACAAATTTTTCGACATCGTGCAGAAAATCGAAGATTTTTGGTTGATGACAGCGATTTTGCCAAGTTCGTTTAGATAGAGCAATAGAGTTCTTTTAGCGGTGTAAAATGCCGCATAGGTTTCGGAAACCTCGAAGGTTTCCGAAACCTACTCTTTCCCGCATAGGTTTCCGAAACCTACTCTTTTCCACAAAATTTGTCAGAGAGCTGGTTTATTTAACTACTATAAATAAAACATATTTAATTTTTACCCGTATTCAAGTTTTAAAACTTTCCGTGTTTCATTTTACCTAAAAATATGCCATGAGCGTTAAACCTACCAATATTTTATTGATAGAAGATAATCCCGCAGATGTCGTTCTCTTTAAAAATGCCATGAAAGATGCGGCATTTCGCTACGAATTGTTGCAAGCCGACTCTCTTTTTGAGGCTTTCGACATTATTAACCGTCAGGATGTGGATATTGCCATGTTGGACTTGTCATTGCCCGACTCGCAGGGCTTCAAAACGTTAAATCGATTTACCGAAAGTGTCAATCACTTGCCTGTCATCGTGTTGACGGGTGTGAATAACGAAATCGTTGGAAATCAAGCGATTAAAGCGGGTGCGCAAGATTTTTTAGTGAAAGGTCAGTTTGATGGCAAATTATTAGGTCGGTGTATTCGTTATTCGATGCAGCGTTTCCGTGATAAGATGACTTTGCAAACAACCGTTAATGAATTGACTGTCAATGAAAAACGCATTGTAAAAGCACAACAATTAGCAGGTTTTGGCAATTGGGAAATGGATTTAGTTTCCAATGAGATGATTTGGACGGAGGAGATTTTCAAGATTTTTGGTTATCATCAAAATGGCATTTCAACAGGTTTGTCCGATTATTTGAGTTATGTGCATATGGAAGACCGCCTTTTGGTCGAAGATTTTTTTGATAAAGCAACTAAAGATGGTCAATTGCACAAAATTGAACATCGAATTGTGGTAGATGGGACGAGTATCAAATATTTATCGATGCACGCCCAAATTTTTTATGAAGAAATTTCACAACGATTGCTCTTAGTCGGTGGGATTCAAGATATTACAGAGCGCAAATTGCACGAACAAATGATGATGGAACAAAATATATCGCGTCAAACTTCGCTTTTGAAAGAGGAAGTTTTGCAAGATATGAGTTTCCATATTCGCACGCCGTTGTCATCGATTGTGAATTTATTATATTTGATTGAAACGACGACGATTAGTCCGCAACAAAAAGAATTGGTGGAGGGCGTGAAAACGTCGGTGGATGATTTATCGTTGATGATAAACAATTTGTTGAATTTCTCGATGTTAGTCGCGCAGAATTTGAAAGCAGAGAATGAAGAATTTTATATTGGTGCTTTTTGTACTGGGTTGAAAAAAGTGGTTCAAATCAAAGCAGATAATGCTAAAATCCATATTGCGTTCACGTTAGCCGCCGATTTACCAGATAAAGTAGTAGCGGATTCTAAAAAAATCACTCAAATTATTTACAATTTGATGGATCATGCGGTGAAATATACGCCTGCAAATGGGAAAATTGAATTTCATATTGGCATGTTGACGGATTCAGATAAGCAAACGCGTTTATATATTCGGATGCGGCATTCGGGCAAAGGATTGAGTTCGGCTCAAATCCGCGAGTTGATGGAGGAAAATCGCATTTTGGAAACCTATAAAAATGACGCGCCTGATGCCGATAAACAACCTTTGGGTTTAGCAATCGCGGGCAAATTAACCAAAATTTTGAAAGGAAGTTTCCAAATTTCCAATCGCGCCGCCGATTTGACGACTTTTGAAGTGGATTTTCCTGCTAAATCGGTCAAATTAATCGCAGCAGACAGTACCGCGCCAGATTCGCCGTTAAAAATCTTGTTGGTAGAAGACCATTTCTTGAATCAAATGGCAACTAAAAAAATCTTAACAGGTTGGTCTCCATTCGTGACGGTGGATATTGCCGAAAATGGATTGGTCGCGGTCGAGAAATTCAGAGCGCATAAATACGATGTGGTTTTGATGGATATTCAAATGCCCGTGATGAATGGTTTTGACTCAACTTCTCGGATTCGGGAACGGAGTCAAGTGCCGATTATCGCGCTAACTGCCCATGCAAACAAATCCGAAGCCGATAAGTGTTTTGATATTGGTATGAACGATTACATCGCTAAACCATTCAAACCACAAGAGTTATATATGAAAATTATGAGTGCTATGGCAAGCATTCAACAATAAAGCGACAACGTGCCGCAAGTATTCAACCTTGCGGCACGTTTATTTTTTTTGAATCAATCAACGTATTTTTTCCATTTTTTCAAAAAAAGCCCACCAATCCGAGACTTGCTGCCCCGTTAGTTGCACTATTTTTGCCGTTTCGTCGGCTGTTTTTTTCTCAAGGCGACATTTTTGCAAGGTCTCAAAACGAGTTATCCATAATTTCAAGGTCATTTCAGGCAAATCGGATAACTCTATCATGAGTTCCATTGCAAAACCTTTGCGCCAAAGTTTCCAAAGCATTTCGATTTTGCCTTCAATTTTGCCTTCGATTTTGCCTTCGATTTTGCCCTCAATCTTGCCTTCAGTCTTACCTTGAAGAATCCCTTTTTGAATAAATTGAGCATAAGTTGTCATAACTCCATCTTTTGTTTTAGGTGAAAGCGTAGTTTCAATTAAATCGTGGACGATTTCCGTCTTAATTTCCGTCAATTCGCTCATGTAGAGGACAAATGGCTCTAAAAAATGATGCAAATGCGGATGATTTTCGTAAAAAGAGAAGAAATGCGGAAAAAATTGCTGAATCGCATTTTCATCTTTCCCATGTTTTAACACTAACAACAAGGCTTTTAACACCGTATCATCAGGCAAATCCAGAATCGTTTGGTCTTCAATAGCATCCACCCGAAAACAAGGAATCTCAAAATTTGGAACAAATCGGTGTAAAGATTCCGTTTTTTTAGGATACAATTGAACCAAGTGTTTGGGTTTCCAATGGCGTTTGCCATGATTCACGATACTCGGCAACACTAAGGTCAAAGGACGCTTGGCTCGCACATCGCGGTCTAAAATGGAATGGATATAACCCAGTAATTGCACAGCTACATAACGCTCAGGTGCGCTTTTGTGTTCAAACAAAAAAGCAACTGCAATCCGTTCATCGCCCCATGCCGCTTTCCAAACCATATCTGAAAAATAGGCTTCTAATTTTTTGGAAAGATAACTGGTTGAATCCAACTGTAAAGTGTTGAAATCCAATTGATTCACAATATCTGGGTCTCCAAATTTTCGGACAAATAGATTGACACTCGGCTCATGCTCAAAAACTAATTTAAACAATTTGTCATAAATTTGATGCATTTTTTGAGCAGCATTTTCTACATTTTCGGATGTACCATCCGATTTTGATTTTTTCAGGCTCATAGTATTTGAATTTTAAACCATTAACATTGCAAAAATAATGGTTTTAGGTTACTTGTCAAGTATTTTTTGGCTTTATTTGATATTTTTTTAAAACAAATAATTTTATAAAAATATATTTTTAACGATTTTTTTCAAAATCTTTGTGACTTTCCTACCTTTTTCGCTTCTAAAAAAATACATATAGATTTCTATATATTTTGTTTTTTTTTGAACCAAGTTTGTCGTACCTTTGTTATGAAAATGCCGCTATTAGCGGAAAAGACGAACTATTTTGAATCATTCGTATGATTTTTTAAACTCACAGGGGTCAATAATTGTCTTATTTTCGACCCGATTGACAATAGTATCGACGATTACAATTGACCATTAATCAACAACATCTGTTTTATGGATCCGCTCAAAAGTAAATTTAAGGAAAAAGCAACCGCTATGAGTGCCGAAATCAAGGCAATGCTCAAAACGCATGGTAATCTCGTCATCGACCAAGTGACGATTAGCCAAGCTTACGGCGGCATGCGCGACATCAAAAGTATGATTTGGGAAACGTCCCTTTTAGATGCACAAACGGGCATTCAATTCAGAGGGTTCTCAATTCCGCAATTACAGGAAAATTTACCCAAAGGAAAAGGAACCGAACCATTGCCTGAAGGCTTGTTTTGGCTGATGTTGACGGGCGAAATCCCGACCGAAGCGGAGGCGCAATGGCTGAGTGACGAGTGGGAACGCCGTCGCAATGTTCCCGAACATGTGTTCAAAACCCTTAAAGCGTTGCCGAAAAATGCCCATGCGATGACGCAGTTTTCGACCGCAGTATTGGCGATGCAAACCGAAAGTGTCTTTGCAAAACGCTATGATGAAGGCATGCCTAAATCTGAATATTGGGATGCGACGTATGAAGATGCCATGAATTTGATTGCAGCCTTGCCTCAAATTGCAGCGTTCATTTACAGAAGAAAGTACAAAAATAGCAAATATATAAAACCCAATGATTCATTAGATTGGGCGGCAAATTTCGCTCATATGTTGGGCATTCAAAGCGAAGAATTTAAAGATTTGATGCGCATTTATATGACGATTCATGCAGACCATGAAGGCGGTAATGCATCTGCACATGCAACGCATTTGACAGGTTCGACTTTGAGTGACCCGTATTTGGCGTTTACCTCTGCGATGAATGCCCTTTCGGGTCCGTTACATGGGTTGGCAAATCAGGAAGTTATTAAATGGATTTTTGATATGTTGGAGGCACTTGGCACGACCCAACCGACCAATGAACAAGTGGCTGAATATACTCGAAAAACGTTATCCGAAGGAAAAGTGGTTCCCGGTTATGGACATGCCGTTTTGCGGATGCCTGACCCGCGTTTCACGGCGCAGATGACTTTTGCCCAAAAACATACGCCTGATAGTGATATTGTGAAAGTGGTTTGGCAAATTTTTGAAGTCGTACCACCGATTTTGCAAAGTTTGGGGAAAGTTAAAAACCCTTGGCCCAATGTCGATGCGCATTCTGGGGCGTTATTAGTGCATTATGGCATGAAAGAATTTGGATTTTATACCGTCATGTTTGGGGTTTCGCGGGCATTGGGCGTTTTGGCGCAGTTGTGTTGGTCGCGGGCATTGGGTTTCCCATTGGAACGCCCGAAATCGTTGACGACCGAATGGGTGCAAAATTTTATTGCGAAACAAGCGGCTTCTTAAGAATTTAAATTAGGAATGAAAGCATTATAAGTAGTTTACGATAACAACGTTTGGAGGGTTTGAAACCCTCCAAACGTTCTACTACCTTGATAATCAATCTTTTAGTAGGTATCTCTTTTTGTCGCTTTTTTCCTTTCAACTACTTAATGCTTTCATGCCTAATTCAAATCATTCCATTTTTCTTACTTTTCTTCTCTTTTTCGGGTTTTGGATATTCAGAATAGGTCTTGCCTGCGCGAATATCTGCTAACGCATGTCGAATCAC
>JBDLWG010000376.1:0-11265 GCA_039804385.1 Bacteroidota bacterium | reverse complement strand
TATTTTTTGCCAAATATCGCTGTTCATAATGATTTGTGCAAGCGTTGTTAAGATTTAAATTTAAATAAAAATTATTTCAAATTTGAAATTATCTTTGCATGACTAATTCAAATTTATCATTTTAATTAAAAAAAATCTAAATTATAAATCATTTTATTTCAATTATTTAACTAAATAAAACCATGCAATTTCAATTAACAGAAGAGCAACTTGCGGTGCAATCCGCAGCGCGTAGTTTCGCACAACAGGAGCTTAAACCGGGTGTCATCGACCGCGATAGTCGCGCTAAATATCCTAAAAACGAAGTCAAAATGATGGGTGAATTAGGTTTTTTAGGCATGATGGTCTCGCCCGAATACGGCGGTGGCGGGATGGATACCCTTTCCTACGTTTTGGCAATGGAAGAGATTTCAAAAATTGATAATTCGTGTTCGGTCATCATGTCGGTCAATAATTCCTTAGTTTGTTGGGGGTTAGAACATTATGGAACACCTGAACAGAAAAAGAAATATTTACCCGATTTGGCTTCGGGTAAAAAAATCGGTTCTTTTTGCCTTTCCGAGCCTGAAGCGGGCAGTGATGCGACTCGGCAGCGCACCACCGCAGTCGATATGGGCGATTATTACCTGCTCAATGGCACTAAAAATTGGATTACGAGTGGCGGCACTTCCAAAATTCACTTGGTGATTGCGCAAACAAATGTGGCGGCGGGACATCGCGGCATCAATGTTTTAATCGTCGAAACCAAGTGGAAAGGCGTTGAAATTGGCGCAAAAGAGGATAAATTGGGAATTCGCTCATCGGATACGCACACGATTATGTATAATGATGTCAAAGTGCCAAAATCAAATCGGATTGGCGCGGACGGTTTTGGGTTTAAATTCGCGATGAAAACCTTATCGGGCGGACGAATTGGCATTGCAGCGCAGGCTTTAGGCATTTTGGGCGGCGCGTATGAACTCGCTTTAGCTTACGCAAAACAACGGGAAACCTTTGGAAAACCGATTGCGCAACATCAAGCGATTGCGTTCAAATTGGCGGACATGGCAACTGATTATGAAGCTGCGAAATTAATGGTGTATCGGGCGGCGCGTATCAAGGATTCGGGCGAAGATTATACGGCGGCGGCAGCGATGGCAAAATTATTTGCTTCGGATGCGGCGATGCGACACACGGTTGAGGCGGTGCAAATCCATGGTGGTTACGGTTTTGTGAAAGAATACCATGTAGAACGGCTAATGCGCGATGCGAAAATCACGCAAATCTATGAAGGGACTTCTGAAATACAGAAAATGGTGATTGCGCGGAGCATATTGAGTTAGAGACTTTCGTAACACTTACGTAAAGTCCCCCAAAAAAGGGGGACTTTACGTAAGTGTTACGAAAGTCCTTTTTTAAATTTGTTAAAAAATTTGCTTTTTCTATCAAAAACGCTTTCTTTTGCACTAAAATCACCTCATTTCACTCCTTTTTCACCACCAACTGATTCCTTTTTAAATAGATTGCAATCTATGTTAGACAACAAACACCACTATGACGATGAATCCGCGCTCGTACAAGCGTTGAAAAACAGGGAAACCGCCGCTTTTGAATCCGTTTATCGCCAATATTACAAAATGACGGCTGCTTTCGTCCGCCAAAACAATGGTTCGCAGGATGACGCACAAGACGTTTTTCAAGAAGCCTTGATTATTTTAATCAAAAATTTGAATAAAGTCGATTTTGTGTTGAAGGTCAAAGTCAGTACTTTTTTGCAAGCGATTGTGCGAAAATATTGGCTGTACAAGCTGCGCGACCGCAAAACCGCCTCTGTGGAGGTGGAAGATTTGCATAATGACACGCGTTGGTCTGAAACCGAAGCTGTTTTAGGCAATGAAAATGCTTTTGATGTCAAACATGCGGTCATCGCTACCGTTTTTCAACAAATCAAAGGCGATTGTCGGACGTTGTTGGAAGGTTTTTATTTTCATAAAAAACCTTTGGGCGAATTGGCAACGGATATGGGTTGGACGGCTGATTTCGTGAAAGTTAAAAAGAAACGTTGTATGAATAGCATGCGCGAATTGGTACAACAAAATGAACAATATCAATCACTTATAAATGTTTGAAAAATGAATCAGTACAAAGAGCAAGTTCAAGATTATGTCGATGGTTTCTTAACGCCCTCCGAAAAACAGGCTTTTGAAGCAGCTATGAAAGCGGATCAATCGTTGCGCGAATCGGTCGAATTGTATCGGGATTTGGTGCAAGGCATTGAACTGGGTGCTGATTCGGAGTTGCGAAACGCCTTGGGACAAGTAAATGCTCAATTGAAATCGGAAGGTTTTTTTTCGGCAGTCGAAACCGTAGGCAAAACGGTGAGGATGCAGCCTGAAGCCAAAGTGGTTTCGTTTCAATATACGCGCTGGGCGGCGGCGGCAAGTGTTTTGCTGGTTGCAGTGATAGGTTATTGGATGATTCCTAAAATCATAAAGCCTTCAAATTCAATTGATTACGCAGCACAATTTCAACCTGAACAACAACAATTGAAAATGGTTTATGATGAATTGGCGGCAACAGGTTTTGCGTCGGATAAAGTGCGAAATGCCAGTTTGAAAATCGCTTTGGATGCGTATCAAATGGGCGATTTTGCCAAAGCAAAAAATTTGTTTGCAACCCATTTAAATCAGTATCAACAAGATATAGATGCGCAATTTTATCAAAGTATGAGCTTGATGGCTTTGAAAGATTGGTCTAATGCTCATATTTTATTGGAAAAATGGGGGCAATCGCCTCCAAATCGTTGGACACAAGCAGCAAATTGGTATTTGGCATTGTGTTATGGCAATTTGCCTGAAAAAACAGCGCGTGCAAAAACATTGTTAGAAAACATTGCGACAGATAAAACGTCGCCTTATCAAGCAAAAGCACATTCTTTATTGAATCAGCTAAGATAGATTTTGAAATACATAGTTCACATAGGTTTCATAGGACACATAGGGGCAATCTTTTTTAAAGTGTTGGGATGCTGAAAATTTCATTTATTTTTGCAATTGTTTTTTACCCCATTTGTGAATAAACTTGCGTCAAGTTGAAACTTGACGCAAGTTATGCTCGAATTTATCTGCGAATCCATAAGCGAAAATAGAAAAGATTGCGCCTATGAAACCTATGTGTCCTATGTGTTTCAAAAATATAAAAAAGCTATCACATACGAAGAAAAAATCTTACCATGAAAGTTAATTTAAAATTTATTTATACTTGTATTTGTTTATCTATCATACAGATACGCGCTGTTGCGCAACCTTATCAAACAGCCGTTTTGCAACGCGTCTTGACCAAATTGTATGATGCGAATAGCCAATTCAAAAAGGATAAACCAACGATTGCGTTCAAAAACACCCTTATTCAAGTCGCGGGTTATGTGCCTAAACAGAATCTCATCCTTTTTGAGGAAAAAGCCTATCAAATTTGTCAAAGCATGGGCAATGATTCTTTGAATGCTATGGCGTTTTTATTGGGACATGAATTGACGCATTTTTACCAACATAGTCAGACCAAAGTGGGTTTTATTACCAATTTTTTGAGTTATGATAAAACCCAAAAATCCAGTTTGTCTTTGGAAAAAGAAGCCGATATTCAAGGCGCTTTTAATGCGTATTTAGCTGGTTTTGAAGTGGATAATAATATTTCAACCCTTTTGGATAAGGTTTACACAACCTATCAATTGAAAGGTAAAATCTTATCGGGCTATCCCGTTTTTGAGGAACGACAACGCACTGCGAAAGAAGTTCAGGAGAAAGTACGGCAGTTAATTGATGTGTATGAAACGGGCAATTGGATGTTGGCGATGGAGCAATATGATTTTGCGCGGCTTTGTTATGAATATGTGGCGCGGGTTTATCAAAACAGAGAAATTTATAATAATTTAGGCGTTTTGGCAGCATTTTCGGCAACGAATTGGGCAGGTGAAAATCAAGATGCGTTGATTTTGCCCTATCAATTGGATTGGGAAACGCGGTTGAGTCCCAAAAAATCACGCGGAACGCAAACCCAAGATGCGACTCAAGCACAACAAAGAATGGATTTATTGCAAAAAGCAAAATCTTATTTTGAAAAAGCGGCTGATTTAGATAAAAATTATGTACCTGCCCGCATCAATCAAATTTGTGTTTTGGTACAATTAGGCGATGTCAGTGCAGCAGAAAGCATTTACAAAAAAAATAAAAATAGACTGAATGGCATACCTTTGGCATTTGCAAAATTGGCGTTAGCCAACAATTCCAACCTTTTAAAAGAGCTTACGCAACATTCTTACACACCAATTAGCGAATTAGCAAAATATAATTTGGCTATTTTGAATAAAGAAAACACAGGATTGGAAACATCTCCTTGTGCGATTGATTTTAATCCAACGGAAATCGATGGTGTAAAATTAAATCGATTGCCTGAATCGCCTACATTGACGATTGATGCAGACCGTAAAGCGCGATTGAGCATTCAAAAAAAAACGAATTCAATCGTCGTTCAAGCGCGGATGAATGGGTATCAATTTGCGTTTCAACGCGTCAAACAGCGATTGCCGAATGCTATTTCCAATATTTCAAAACAATCTGTTTTGACAAATGTAGGCATTTTGGAACGGTGCGAAACGGAACATTTGGTTTTTAGATTCAATAAAGATAAGGAATTAATTGAATGGGTGAGATATTATGGAGAGTAAAATCCAAAGAATCCAAACCCTTTTTTACATCTTTTTAAACAAAAATTTGTTGTAATGACGCTGCGTTAAGTGATTAGTGTTAAATAATCGACCACAACGTTTGGAGGGTTTAAAACCCTCCAAACGTTATATTATATTGATAAACAACACTTTAGCTGCTGTTGTTGTTTGAGGCGTATAACAAATTTGGTAGTCGGGAAATTTAGTTCCCGCAATTCGCGGAAACTAAATTTCTCGACTACTGAATTTGTTATGTACTCATTCCAACTAAGACCATTATCATTCATTTTCAATTCGTTATGAAAAAATTATTTTTATTAGACGGTCATGCGCTGGCGTATCGCGCTCATTATGCGTTCATTGCCCGCCCGCTTATCAATGCCAATGGGGTGAATGTTTCTTGTGTAACAGGATTTACACGTACTGTGTTAGACGTTTTAAAAAAGGAAAAACCGACGCATTTAGCGGTTGCATTTGATTTATCGGGCCCCACTTTTCGGCATGAACGCTATCCTGAGTACAAGGCAAATCGAGATGCGCAACCCGAAGATATAACCATTGGTTTGAAATCGGTGATGGATATTTTGGAAGGTATGCGCATTCCGATTATCACAAAAGCGGGTTTTGAAGCGGATGATGTCATTGGAACGCTTGCGCAACAGGCTGAAAAAGAAGGCTTTACGGTGTATATGATGACTCCCGATAAAGATTATGCTCAATTAGTTACAAATAACATTTTTTTATATAAACCTGCCCGCAGTGGTAATGAAGTAGAGGTTTTGGGCGTAGAAGATATATTAAAAAATTGGGGTATCAAACGCGTCGAACAAGTGACTGATTTCTTGGGTTTGCAGGGGGATGCGGTGGATAATATTCCCGGCATCAAAGGAATTGGACCAAAAACAGCCGCTTTATTGTTGGAAAAGTATGATACTGTTGAAAATATTGTCGCACATGCACACGAATTGAAAGGAAAACAGCGCGAAATGGTTGAAACGCATGGCGCAATGGGCTTGCTTTCCAAAGAATTGGCAACGATTGATACGAATGTGCCTGTTCAATTTGATGCAAAAAGTTTTGAAGTGAGTGAAGCTATTGATAAACCGCGTTTGTCAGCGATTTTTAAGGAATTGGCAATGCGGAGTGTTGCGAAAGAGGTTTTAGGGAAATATGAGGAAAAAACAGAAGATGTTCTAACACAAATCGTTGAAAATCAACAATTTGATTTATTTGGAAATCCAATCGTTTCAAAACAAAATTTGAATCCGCCGCCGACCAAAGTGGTTAAAAATGAAGCAACAGGCGAAGCAGAAGCAGCGTATTCTGTTGCCGATAAAAATATTCATAATACAGCCCATCAATACTATTTAGTTGATAATCAATTAGATATAGATGCTTTAATTTTAAAATTAAAGCAAGTTAAAACCTTTGCTTTTGATACCGAGACGACTCATATAGAGCCTGTTCGGGCGGAATTAGTGGGCATGTCGTTTTCGGTGACGACTGCGGAGGCGTATTATGTGCCTGTACCCGCAGACCCACAACAAGCGCGGGATTTTTTAGAAGCGTTCAAACCCATTTTTGAAAATCCTGCGATTCAGAAGATTGGGCAAAATATAAAGTATGAAATCATTGTTTTAAACAATTATAATATTGTTTTGAATGGTATTTATTTCGATACGATGTTGGCGCATTACTTAATTGAACCCGAATTGAGGCATAATTTAGATTATATGTCTGAAACGTATTTGAAATATGCACCGATTCGCATTGAAACCTTGATAGGAAAAGGTAAAAATCAGTTGTCCATGCGCGATATACCTGTTGAAAAAGTGTCGGATTACGCAGCGGAAGATGCCGATATGACTTTTCAATTGTATTCGTTTTTTAAACCAACCATTCAATCCGATAAAATTTTATACAATTTGTTTAGAACGATGGAAATGCCTTTGGTTTCGGTGCTTGCGGCGGTGGAATCGGAAGGGATTCGATTGGATGCTGGTTTTTTGGAGGCGTATTCCAAAATTTTGAGCGTAGATATTTTGGCGGCTGAAAAAAAGATATATGAAATTGCAGGTTTTCCATTCAATATTGGTTCACCGAAACAAGTCGGAGAAACCTTATTTGACAAATTAAAATTGCCTTATCGGTGGAAAAAGACGAGTAAAACCGAACAATATAGTACAGATGAGGAAAAATTGGCAGAATTGGCTTTGAGTCACCCGATTGCATCAGCGATTTTGGATTATCGCAGCCTCTCGAAATTGCAATCGACGTATGTGGAAGCCTTGCCAAAATTGATTCATCAACGCACGGGACGAGTCCATTCTTCGTTCAATCAGGCGTTGACGGCAACAGGGCGTTTGAGTAGTAATCAACCGAATTTGCAAAATATTCCGATTCGGACGGAGCAAGGACGCAAAATAAGACAGGCTTTTATCCCGCGTGATGCAAATCATATTTTGTTGTCTGCCGATTATAGCCAAATAGAATTGCGTCTCATCGCACATGCGGCGGATGAACAGGCAATGCTTGAAGCGTTCAATGCAGGTCATGACATTCATCAAGCGACGGCGGCGAAAGTCTATGGCGTGCCGTTACAGGAAGTCACGGCGACACAACGGCGCAATGCAAAAACGGTCAATTTTGCGATTTTGTATGGGGCGGGCAGCACGAACTTGAGTAAGCAATTGGATATTTCGCGGTCGGAAGCTAAAACATTGATAGACAATTACTTCGCTCAATATGTAGGACTCAAAAAGTACATGGATAAGGTTGTGGAACAGGCGCGAACCGATGGTTTTGTGACGACTTTGATGGGTCGCCGCCGTTATTTGCGCGACATCAATAGTCGCAATGACCTTGCCCGCACGAATGCAGAACGGATGGCGATTAATACGCCGATTCAAGGTTCTGCGGCGGATATGATTAAAATTGCGATGATTCATATTCATAATTATTTAAAAGACAATCATTTACAAACTAAAATGATTTTGCAAGTCCATGATGAATTGGTTTTTGATGTACCCAAATCCGAATTGGAAATCGTGAAACCGATGGTAGAACGGTTGATGAAAACAGCGATTCCAAATTTGAAAGTGCCGATTATGGTGGGTATGGGCGTTGGAAACAATTGGTTAGAAGCACATTAAAACGGGTACATAACTCATTGAGTAGTCGGGAAATAAATTTCCCGACTACTCAATGAGTTATACCCCCTTTTCGTTTTTATGTTTTAAATGCTTATCTTTGAGCTACATTTTATTGTTAAATCTCCGATTTAAACGAATTGTAGCATGAAAAAAAAATTATTACGCACTATTTATGTGTTTTATGTGTTATATTTTGCTCATATGACTTCGTATGCGCAACATGCAACATTCGTGTTAGCCGCTCAACTTGCCCAATTAGATTCGCTTCAAACGACAGACCTGTTAGCCAAAAATCTCTTAAAAACGGTGAGTCGTTTTGAAAATATCAACAAAATGTTAAATGATTCGACGCTTTGGGACGCGAATTTGACCATTTCTTGGGATGATATGGGCGTATGGGCGCGCGAATACGAATGCAGAAGCATTTTAGAAAGCCTTAAACCAAATTATTCATTGGCAATAGCCTATTCGGATAGTAATAATTTGGCAAATTTAATTTACACGCGTCCCGCCGCGCTCAAACACCTCTTGATTCCAAATTTATCAGCTAATGACCGCCTTATTTATAACAAAAAACTGCGAGAATCGACAGGCGGCACCTACAGCAGCCGAAGTATGTCGAATGAACGGGCAGACGCGCCGATGGAAACCGAAAAACCAAGATTCGCAGGGTTGCCTTCCGAACAACAACTGATTTTAGCGACGGCATCTTTCATAGCCGAGCGTTTCAAGACGGAATTAAATATGCATTTTTTGGAATCTATGCAACACGAATTAGCAGATACACCGCTTCGTTTAGCGTTTCCGAATACACATAACATTTTGAATATCAACGCTTTAACGCATTATCAAACATTAAGTGTTTCCATCCGAACTGCCTTTGAACAAGATTTTCAAAGCATGCCTAACAATCTTTTAGAAATGCTCAATGATTCTGCGCAAGGGCTACATCGCTATCTCAATACGGCAGAACAAAAAGATGGGCTGCGGATGGTGTCAAGCATGTTAGAACTTTTTAATGGGTTGCGCAAAGGTGATGACCTTTTATCAGGTTTAGATATAATTGCAAATCGTTATAACTCATGGTCTAATAACGCGTTTGATAGACAAATTAATGTAGTCAACCTCTTGCTTAAAAACTTTCCAACAGTCTCTTTAGAGCAAAGCGTTTTTTTTCAAAAAATAGCGAATCCATTGATTTTCAAATACTTCTTTGCTTTGATATTTCATCAAAATGAACTTTTATTTCAATCTATGGGGCTTCATTCAGCCCAATTGAAGCAGCAAACGCATCTCCATTTCAATCGTTGGCAACAATCTTTTCAACTCGTGCGGCGCGTGCAACGACAAATCCATTTATTGGAAAATAAACCCAACCCCAAAGCGCAAGAATTGGTTCAATATATAGAAAGTTTAATTTATTTAATTGGGTCAACCCAAGTGCAGTCGTCAGTTTTCGTTTGAATGACCCACAAACGGAGCCATTGCCCGAATTGAGTTTTAAAAATGTGATTGCACCTGGTTTTTATGTACTTTACGGATTAAAAAAAATGCCTATTAGTATTGGCGCAACCCTGCAATTAGCCCCGCGTTTGCGCAATTATACCGCTACCCAACAAGATATTCACGCAAATATGGCTTATCGATATGGGGTTGTAGCCTTAGTAGATATTCCCATTTTTAATATTTATAATCGCCCTAAAATCCTAAATAAGTAGTTGATTCAAAAAAAATTATCAAAACGCAAATAATTGATAATCAGCGCATTCGTATCGAATCAAGGTCGGCGAGGTTGCAACCTCGCCGACCTTTTGGATCGGTTCTTTTCAATTGAACTACTTAATTAGAAAAACCTTCCAAAATGCAATTTGATTTTTGGGGCGAAAAATCGTAGAGACAGGTCACGAACTGTCTTACCCAAATTAAAAATAAAATTATTTATAATTCATTGATAATTAAATTATTGTAAATGATTCGGGCAGGACAGGTCACGACCTGTCCCTACGATTTTTCGCCATTCCTTTTGGAATGGTTGTACAAGCACCTTGAAACGGAACGATTTTAGGATGAAACAAAATTTGAAAAATAGACGTTTTGTTAGTATTTTTGCACACTCTTAACGTTTTGGAGTGAAATTAATCCAACCATATATGGCAATAACAACTTATAAATCAGATGTTGAAGCATTAGACGCTTTGGCAACATCGTATAAAACCCTCTCGAAAGAAATCGGAAAAGTCATCATCGGACAAGATGAAGTCGTGAAAGCCGTTATCATATCGTTGTTTGCCAATGGACACAGTTTGTTGGTGGGTGTTCCGGGCTTGGCGAAGACGCTTTTGGTGAGTACGATTTCTAATGTATTGGATTTGAATTTTAAACGCATTCAATTTACGCCTGATTTGATGCCTTCGGACATCACAGGTTCTGAAATTTTGGATGAAGACCGTCGGTTTCGCTTCAATCAAGGTCCGTTATTTTCAAACATTGTGTTGGCGGATGAAATCAATCGGACTCCTCCAAAGACGCAAGCGGCTCTTTTGGAGGCGATGCAAGAACGGAGTGTGACGATTGGCGGCACGAGACATTTGTTGCCGAACCCATTTTTCGTGTTGGCAACTCAAAATCCGATTGAGCAAGAAGGGACATATCCTTTGCCCGAAGCGCAATTAGACCGTTTTATGTTCAATATTCCATTGGATTATCCCACTTTTGAAGAAGAAATTCGGGTTGTAAAAAGCACGACTTCTTCACAAAAGGTTGATTTAAAGCATGTTGTGACCGCAGCAGAAATTTTGGCATTTCAACAATTGATTCGCAAAATTCCGATTGCCGATAATGTTTTGGAATATGCCGTCACGATGGCGGTCAAAACCCGTCCGAATCGCGGGAAAGCTCCAAAGATGGTGAATGATTATATTTCATGGGGTGCAGGTCCGAGAGCTTCTCAATATTTGGTTTTGGGCGCGAAATGTCATGCGGCGATTCTGGGCAAATATTCTCCTGACATTGAGGATGTGCGGGCGATTGCAAAATACGTGTTGCGCCACCGCATTGTGCCGAATTATAAGGCAGAAGCAGAAGGATTGACGACCGAAAAGATTATTGAAAGTTTGTATTAGTATTATTTGAATTAGGAATTAAGTAGTTCAATTTAAATAACAGACAACAACGTTTGGAGGGTTTGAAACCCTCCAAACGTTATATGACATTGAAAATCAACCGTTTAGTAGATACAAATTTTTGTCGATTCCTTAATTCCTAATTCAATTCGATTGGGATTACAAAACAGGTTCTGCATTTTCCAAAATGTAATTAAAAAACATCAAATCACTATCATTCAGTTTCAATTGACCTCGAAACGTAACGGTATCATCCTTTTTAAAAGGTTTTTTCGTTTTTGTTTTAAGG